>DASXNS010000238.1:0-7737 GCA_036494865.1 Chthoniobacterales bacterium
CGCCGCAGCCCTTCGAGAAAGCGTCTGTTCGTTTTCTGAGGCCGTTTCGCTGATTTGCAGCTCGCGCAGGCACCATCGTCGCAAATTTCCCGCATTGCTCACAGCTCCTCCTACGACCGTTCGGTTGCGATCGACGGCATAACGGAACAGGCCAAACGGTGTGGAGAGCATCGCTTTCCCGCGATTCGTTTCCATCATTCGCACCGCTCCGCTTGTTCCGATGTTGATCGCAACGCGTCCCGCCATCTCAGCGCCGCAGCCGAGATTACCGGCCGCGCCATCGCCGATCGCGCAGAATATTTTTGCGTCACGCAATTCTGGAAACCGCGATCGATTTCCCGACGCGAGTTCGGTCAGATGGCCGAGTTGCTCAATCTTCACTCCGCACACTTCGCAAAGTGGCGCGCTCCATCTCTTCCATCGAAGATCGTAAAGCCCGGTCGCGCTCGCCATCGAGTGACTGCATCCCGTGGCGCCTAGCAATTTTTCGAAAATCCATTCAGCGGGCGAAACCCAGCGCGTCACCCGTTTGAAGAGAAGTTTTCTTGTGCGACCGAGCCAGCGAAGTTTTGCGGGCCAAAAAGAAGCACGCAACATGCAACCCGTTTGCGCATGGATCGCGCGCTCATTTAGTTTCTGTCGCAACTGAATCGCGTCGGCCGTGCAGCGCGAGTCGGCCCAGGTAAAAACGGGAGTGATCGGCCGGTTTTTCTTATCGAGTCCGAGCAAGCTATGCCAGAAGGCGGAGGCACCGACGGCTGCGATCGGAATTTTGCGAAGGCGAGCGGAATTGCGTCGCACCGCTAATGTTCGCCGGAGACAATCCGCCACCGCGCGTTGCAATCGCAAAGGAGAAAGTTCCGCTCCGCCATCGCTGGTATAAGAGAGTGCGTACTCGCGGCTCGCGGAGGTTTCCTCTACAATGCGGCCGGTTTGATCGAACAACGCCGACCTGGTGGACGAACTTCCGATGTCCATCGCGAGAACCAGCAGGACCGGCGGATGACGCGGCATTCAGAGCGATTAGACGAAGTTCCGCGGATGACGAAAAGCTTTTTGCTTCCATTAAGGGCCGCGCGGTTTCCTGCCCTTTGCGGCTACGCCGTGGCCCCTTGTCTGCTCAGTTGCGCGAGCAAGGCAGGCCGACGTTTCAACTGCAAAGTAAGGGTCTCGATTCTGCGCAAGGTCGACGGGCTGATATGATGCTCCATGCCCTCGACGTCCTGAGCAATCACCCGTTCGTCGAGACCGAGGATTTCAAGGAAATCGCTCAGGAGTTGATGCCGGCGGGCAATTTTGCGCGCAAGCGTTTCTCCGGCCGTGGTCAGGACCAAACCGCGGTACTTTTCGTACTTAAGCAAGCCGTCGCCATCGAGCCGCTGCACCATGTTCGTGACGCTGGCCTGGGAAATGCCGAGACTGGTCGCGATGTCAACCACGCGAGCGTAGCCCTTCGTGTTAATGAGCTCGAGAATCCGCTCGAGGTAATCTTCGACCGCGGCGGAGCTGCGGAGGGCCTTGGCTTTAACGGGCACAATGAATAAGAGAAGCGCAAGGAGCTGTTTAGGTCAAACACAAAATACTTTTCGATTGACAGATTAGTAGCAAGCCTTAACTAAATTAGCTATGCCTAATTCGAATTCCGGCACGGTCCACACCGATTCCGGTTTTCGTACCCAGCCAGTCCTGCCCAGTTTGTCGGAGGTTCATCGTACTCTGATTGTTCCTTCTGCCGCCGGCTTTTGGAGGAAACTTTTCGCTTTTGCCGGTCCGGGATTTCTGGTCGCGGTCGGCTACATGGATCCGGGGAACTGGGCGACCGATCTGGCGGGCGGATCGAAATACAATTACGCGCTGCTTTCCGTCATCATGGTGGCGAACTTGATGGCGATCCTGCTCCAGGCTCTCTCCCTTAAACTCGGAATCGTAACCGGGCGCGACCTGGCCCAGGCCTGCCGCGACCATTATAGCCGGCCGGTTTCGTTTTTTTTGTGGTTGATTTGCGAGTTGGCAATTGCGGCCTGCGATCTAGCCGAGATCATTGGATCCGCCATCGCGCTGAATTTGCTTTTCGGTCTTCCGTTACTGCTGGGTGTTTGCATCACCGGTCTCGATGTTCTCATCGTTCTGTTCCTCCAAAATAAAGGTTTCCGTTACATCGAGGCGATCGTCATCGCGCTTATCATAGTGATCGGCGGATGTTTTGCGTGGGAGCTGATTGTGTCGCAGCCCGACTTGTTAGGTATCGCAAAGGGATTTCTGCCGTCATCGCAAATCGTGACCGATCCCGGCATGCTTTACATCGCGATCGGAATTCTGGGCGCGACAGTGATGCCGCATAATCTTTATTTGCATTCCTCGATCGTGCAGACGCGCCGCTACGAATTGAACGCCGCCGGAAAACGCGAAGCAATCAAGTTCGCCACCATCGATTCGACCGTCGCGTTGATGTTCGCGCTCTTCATTAACGCCGCGATTTTGATCGTCTCCGCCGCCACCTTTTACATCCGCGCTCGGAACGACGTAGCGGAAATCCAGGAGGCTTACAAACTTCTCTCGCCTCTCCTCGGCGTCACTGGCGCAAGCAGTCTCTTCGCTCTCGCCCTTCTGGCCTCCGGTCAAAACTCGACTCTCACTGGAACGCTCGCCGGGCAAATTGTGATGGAAGGTTTCCTCGACATCCGGATTCGGCCGTGGTTGCGACGTCTGATCACGCGCGCGATCGCCATCATTCCTGCGATTGTTGTCACCGTTATCTCCGGTGAAAAAGGGACCACGAACCTGCTGGTCTTGAGTCAGGTGATTTTGAGTCTGCAGCTGAGTTTCGCCGTTTTTCCACTGGTTATGTTCACGAGCGACAAACTCAAGATGGGCGAATTTGTGAATGGGCTGAGAACAAAATGTTTGGCATGGTTGATAGCGATCGTGATTGCTTCACTCAATGCCTGGCTGCTCGTGCAAACTTTTCGCAGTTGGTTTCCGGCCTAAGTTCGCATGTACAAAACTATCCTCGTTCCGGTCGAAAATCGTGAGACCGATCAGACGATTCTTAGGCATATCCGCCCGCTAGCGAAGCTCTCGAACGCCAAATTAATGCTGGTGCACGTCGCCGATGGCTGGGTGGCGCGGAATTTCGAGCAATTCAAATTGCAGGAGAGCGAAGAGATGAAACACGACCGGGAATACCTGGGCAATCTCCAGCGCGAACTCGAGGCGGAAGGATTCGAAGTGCGATCGGTCCTGGCGATGGGTGAGCCCGCCACTGAAATCATCAAGCTGGCGCGCGCGGAACCGGTCGAGCTCATCGCGATGAGCACCCATGGACATCGTTTCATCAGCGATGTGCTTTACGGCAGCACCGCCGACAAGGTGCGCCACAGCGTCGACATTCCGGTGCTGCTTTTGAAGGTGAAGAATTGAGCGAAGCGGAGTGAAGGCCCTTTTTCTCACCAACGAATATCCGCCGCACGTTTATGGCGGGGCCGGCGTGCACGTCGATTATTTGTCGCGCGCGCTGGCCAAGACAATGCCGATCGAGGTCCGCTGTTTCGGCGATCAAAAGATAGACGACGGGAATCTTCGGGTGCGAGGATTCGCGCTCGACAGCTCCAGTTTCACTTGTCCAAAACCGCTCCACCCCGTTTTTGGCGCAATCCGCCGCTGCACCGATTTCAACACCAGCGACATCGATGCCGACCTGGTGCATTGCCACACCTGGTACAGCCACTTCGGCGGAATCCTCGCGAAATTAAATTACGGTATCCCGCTTGTGATCACGGTTCACTCGCTCGAACCGCTCCGGCCTTGGAAGCGCGAGCAGCTCGCCGGGGGCTACGATTTCACCGTCTGGCTCGAGAAAACCGCGCTCGAAATGGCGGACGCCGTCATCGCTGTTTCTGCCGACACGAAAGCGGACATCGATCGTCTCTTTCACGTCGCCCCGGACCGCGTCCAAATCATTCATAATGGGATCGACCTGGAGGAATATCGAAAAATCGATTCAACGGCGGCCCTGGAAAAATACGGAATCGATCCCGCCAAACCTTATTTGCTTTTCGTCGGCCGCATCACCCGGCAAAAAGGCATTATTCATCTCGTCCGCGCGATCAAGTTTATGGACCCGGGGTTTCAGATCGTGCTTTGCGCCGGCGCGCCGGACACGCCGGAAATCGAAGCGGAAATGAAAAGCGCGGTTGAGAAAGTGAAAGCAAAACGAGCGGGCATAATTTGGATCGACGAGATGGTCGATAAGAAAACGGTGCGGGAGTTGTATTCGCACGCTGCGGTTTTTTGCTGCCCGTCGATTTACGAGCCGTTTGGAATTATTAACCTCGAGGCGATGGCCTGCGAAACCGCGGTGGTCGCGACAGCGGTTGGCGGGATCAAGGAAGTCGTCGTCGATGGCGAGACGGGGTTTCTTGTTCCGATCGATCAGATGAAGGAAAGCCCTTTCGAGCCGCTCGATCCCGAAAAATTCGCGCGCGATCTGGCGGCCCGGATCAATCAATTAATCGCCGATCCGGCTTTGTGCGAAAAATTCGGACGAGCCGGACGAAAGCGGGCGGAGGGAAAATTCGGTTGGGCCGCGATCGCGCAGCAGACGATAGCCCTTTACCAACAATTGCTCGCAGCAAGGAAGCAGCGATAGCGCGCAGCTGTATTATCCCGAGCCGCGCAGCCGGCGAGGGACCTCACAACAAAATTTCACGAGGACGACGTTCGAAACGGCAATCGCGAGGGACCTGTTCTGGTCCTAGAAAACCGATCTGTCATTGTAAGGTCCCTCGCCGTCTGCGCGGCTCGGGATGACAAGCACCCAAGACGATGCCAGTTTGCAGGAAGCCGCGCGCGAAATTCCCTCCCTATGTTTGTCGATCGAATAACAGTTTTTGCCCAGGCCGGGGACGGCGGACGCGGCTGCGTCAGTTTTCGGCGCGAGAAATTTGTGCCGCGTGGCGGCCCTGATGGCGGTGATGGCGGGCGGGGAGGGGACGTAATCCTGCGCGCGGATGTTCACACCGATAATCTTTCCACTCTTTTCTACGAGCCGATCATCAAGGCGAAGAATGGCGGCCACGGAAAGGGAAAAAAAATGCACGGCCGATCTGCGCTTCCGAAAATCGTAAAGGTGCCGGTCGGGACGGTGGTATATCGCGCGCCGGCCCCAATTCCACGCAGGGAGGACGATGAACTCCGCGATGAAAGCGACGATGCATTTAAAACCGTTGTTGATTCTTCCTTCGAAGAAGCGCCGCTGGCTGATCTCGCCCGCGATGGCGAAGAATTTCTCCTGTGCCATGGCGGCGCCGGCGGGAAAGGGAATGTGCATTTCAAAAGCGCCCGCAATCGGGCGCCAGTCCAGTACAGTGAAGGTGAGGAAGGCGAGCAGGGGCATTTTCTTCTCGAGCTCCGAACCATGGCGGATGCTGCCCTGGTCGGCTATCCAAACGCAGGCAAGTCCACCTTGCTGGGAAAAATTTCCGCCGCGCATCCGAAAATCGCCGCTTATCCTTTTACGACCTTGCATCCGATAGTCGGAGTACTGGATTTCGACGGCTATCGTCGCGCGTCGATCGCAGATATTCCAGGTTTGATCGAAGGAGCGCATCGGAACGTCGGGCTCGGTCATGATTTTCTCCGTCACATTACTCGCTGCCGGCTTTTGCTTTTTGTTCTCGACATCGCCGGCAGCGAAGGCCGGCATCCAATCGAGGACCTGCAAAATTTGCGACGTGAAATCGATCTTTATGATCCGCGACTTTCCGCTCGGCCGTGGTATCTGATCGCGAACAAGATGGATCTTCCTGGCGCGCGGGAGAACCTTCGTGCATTGCAAAAACGATTTCCTCATGTAGAGGTGGCCGCGATTTCTGCCGGGCAAGAGGAGGGCGTGGAAGAATTAAAGGCACAGTTGGAGCGCTGGCTTTTTGGAGAAGCCGCAGAAAGCGAAAGAAAAGAACAGATTGAAATCGCCGAAATAGTGGCGGCGGAATAACAGATGGACAACTTACGCAACCTCAAGGACAATTCGCCTTTTCATGGGTAAACGCGTCGTAGCCAGTTACTGCACCACCTTCCTGAAGCCGGAGATGCTGCACATCTACCGCCAGGTCCGGTCGCTCCATGACTACGAAACTTTCGTAATGACGAAGGCGCTGCAAAACAGCGAGCTCTTTCCCTTCAACGACATCGAAATTATCCCGAAGCCACGGAGCAATCCGCTCCGGCACGGCTGGCTGAAGTTTGTGAAGCAGCGACCGCCGATTGTTTACCGGGGTGAATACCAAATGCTTTCGTCGCTCCTGGAACGGCGGGGCGCCGATTTGATGCACATTTATTTTGGCCATACCGGCGTGCACTTGCTGCCGTTCATCGAACGCTGGCATAAGCCGTGTGTCGTTTCCTTTCACGGCGCGGACGTTGCGCAAAAAAAAGACATTCGCGATTATGGAAACAAGCTGCGCGATTTGTTTAACGCCGTGCCGCTTGTCCTGGCTCGTTCGCGGTCGCTGGCCGAACGGCTTCTCACCCTCGGGTGTCCGCCGGAGCGGGTGCGGATCAACCGGACCGGCGTCCCGCTCCAGGAATTTCCTTTCGTTCGCCGCGACGCACCGAAGGATGGCCGCTGGCGATTCATGCAGGCTTGCAGATTGATTCCGAAAAAAGGAGTGGCGACTTCGCTCTGCGCTTTCGCGATTTTCCAAAAAGAATTCCCGAAGGCAGAATTGATTATTGCCGGAAAAGGTCCGCTCCAATCCCATCTCGAAGAACTCGCGGAGGAGCTGGGCGTTGCCGGGAAAGTTCATTTCCGCGGCTTCCTTTCCCAATCGGAATTGCTGGAGCTGTACGCCAGCGCGCATTTCTTCCTTCATCCGAGCGAGACGCCGCCCGATCAAAATCAGGAAGGCATTCCCAATTCGATTCTCGAAGCAATGGCCACCGGATTAGCCGTGCTCGCCACCCGCCATGGTGGAATTCCCGAGGCTGTCGATCATGGACGCAACGGATTACTGGTGGAAGAAAGAGATTTCGAAGCGCTCGCCACCGCGATGAAAGATATTGTCCGCTCGCCGCTGGCCTTTCGTGAGATGGGCGCGCTCGGGAGCGAATCCGTCGCGGCCAATTTTGAGCAGCGCGAGCAGACCCGGCAGCTCGAAACTCATTACGATGAAGCTGTCGGCCTGGCCGCCGCCGAGGTGCGGCTCGCCCGGACCGAGACTGTTGTGGCGCCGGAACAATTTACGGAGCAGGTCGCGGCGAAATAGTTTTCGTCTTCCGGGCGCGCCGCAAATTAGTTTCTTGTCATCGCAGTAAAACGCGCTTTGGTATGCGCGGCGCAAGCGTCCCTTGTCTTGTGTGCTCCGCTTCCGCGGCGCCACACCTGCGGGAAAACAGCGGGCTGCTGCCTCGATAAAGCTCTGATTTTCATGCCACGTTTTTCGCTCCTCATCCTGATCGCTCTGGCGCTTTTCGCTTTCGGCAACAGCGTGCTGGCGTTCGCCGCCGAACCGGCGCAGGAAACGGCGAAGCAAGAAGAGCAAGCTGTTCCGCTAAAACCGGCCGTCCTTTTCCAGATCGGAAAATTCAGTGTGACCAATTCCATGCTCGTCACCTGGATCGTGGCGATCGCGATCATCGGCTTTGCCCAGGCAGCGACGCGCAACATCAAAGCCGTTCCTACAGGCAGACAGAATTTCTGGGAGTGGCTCGTCGAAAGTCTCTACAGTTTTTTGGAAA
>DASXNS010000239.1:0-5542 GCA_036494865.1 Chthoniobacterales bacterium
ACTCGAATGGCGAAGCAGCGAAACTGACAGTCACCCGGCGACGGCTGCGTACCATAATTTTGTGCGTGCTGATGGGAACCGCGGCGTCAAACAGGATGGCGCGGCGCGGTTTTCTGCGGGATGATCAACGCGCATGCTCTATGTGATCGCGACGCCGATCGGCAATCTGGCCGATATCACTTTGCGCGCGCTCGAAGCGCTCAAGTCGGCCGACGTGATCGCGGCCGAGGACACCCGGCACTCAGGAAATTTGCTCCGGCACTTCGAAATCCGGAAACCGCTCATCAGTTATCACGAACATAATGAAGCGATGCGCGCGGAACAGCTGGCGGAGCGATTGGCCGCGGGCGAAAATGTGGCGCTGATCACCGATGCGGGGATGCCGGGCCTCTCCGATCCGGGCGCCCGTTTGATCCGGAAATGCATCGAGCGCGATCTGCCCTACACGATTGTGCCGGGAGTGTCGGCGATCCTTGCGGCGCTGGTCGGTTCGGGATTCGCAACCGAGCAATTTTGTTTCCGCGGTTTTCTGCCGGTGAAGAGCGGCCAGCGGGAAAGAGAGCTGCGCGCGGCGGCGGAAGGTGAGGAAACATCGGTGTTCTTCGAGTCGCCCTATCGGATTCTAAAAACGCTGGCGGCATGCGCAGCGATCATGCCGCAGCGGCAGCTCTGCGTCGCCCGTGAGCTGACGAAGAAGTTCGAGGAATTTCGGCGCGGCACGGCCGTGGAGTTATTGGCCCATTACGAAGCGCATCCCCCCAAGGGCGAGATTACCCTGGTGATAGCGGCAAGAGATTGTTGAAGAATAGATCATCCCGAGCCCCGACGACAGGCGCCTTCGCTTGCCTGTAGTGCGCGCATCGTGAAAGCATTTCTCCGAGCCTTGGGATAGACAGGCCCGCGATCTGTCCGGAGCATCCAGCATTTCCGCTTGTCAAAATCATGCACCTGTGGAATTTTGCGCGGCTTTCTCCCCCAAAGCATTTCCTTTCCTATGGCTTACGCAATTATCAAAACCGGCGGCAGACAGCATCGTGTCGCCGAGGGCGACGTCATCGATGTGGATTTCCTGAACGAGGAAAGCGGAAAAGAAGGCGTCTTTGCCGAGGTGCTTTTTCATGCTGATGGCGAGAAGCTCACCCATGGAAATCCGTTGATCGAGGGCGCCACGGTCACGGGCGAAGTTGTCGAGCAGCGCAAGGACAAAAAAGTCATCGCGTTCAAGTATCGGCGCAGGAAGGGTTATCATCGGACGGTTGGGCACCGCCGAAAGCTGACTCGCGTCAAAATTACAGGGATCAGTCTCGGCGGCAAAACGGCGAAACCGAAAAAGGTGAAGGAAGAAAAAGCGGAATAGTTACTTTTCGAAATGGCTCATAAAAAGGGACAAGGCAGCGTCAAGAATGGCCGGGACAGCGTTAGCAAACGGCTGGGCGTGAAAAAATTTGGGAGCGAGGCGGTCGTCGCCGGCAACATCATCATCCGGCAGCGCGGCACGAAATTTTTGCCCGGCAAAAACGTCGGGCTGGGTCGCGATTACACCATCTTCGCGCTGGTAGATGGGCAAGTCCGGTTCGATCGCGCGGGCCGGCGGGTAAACGTCGAGCCGCTGGCAGCCAAGTAGGGCGCCGGCAGCAAACGCCGCGTTCCGCAGCCGCGAAGCCGGTGCGATTTGAGTGATTGTGCCCGGCGCCTCTTTTGCGCTATAACTGAAAGTCCCCATGAAATATCACACCTATCTTCTCTTCGGCGCGCCCGGCAGCGGCAAAGGCACCCAGGGCCGCACCCTGGGAAGCATTCCCCGTTTTTTTCATTGCGCCTGCGGTGATGTCTTTCGCTCTATCGACACGCGGACGAAGGTGGGCCGCGCCTTCCTGGAATACTCCAGCAAAGGCCAGCTCGTGCCCGACGAAGTGACGGTGGAACTTTGGAAAGCGCAGATCGACGCAGCCGTGAATGGGCACGTATTCAAGCCGGACATCGACATTCTGGTGCTCGACGGCATTCCGCGGAACGTCGGCCAGGCCCGGATCATGGATGAGTTAATCGACGTGAAAAAAGTTTTCCATCTTTCCTGTCCGAATCGCGACGCGCTTTTCACGCGCTTGAAAAAGCGGGCGTTGAAAGACAACCGGCTCGATGACGCCAACGAGGAAGTGATCAAGCGCCGGCTCGCCACTTACGAGACGGAATCGAAACCGGTGCTTGGTTATTATGGACAGGAACGGATCACCTGCATTGACGCGACCCAGCCCCCGGCCAAGGTTTTGCTCCACATTCTCGAAAGCGTGAACGACGGAGTAAATGGGTTGAATGAGCCAGCAGCAGTTTGAAAATTTCACCGCATCGAGTCTGTATTGCGAGAAGTGTAAAACCGCGATGCCGGTGCGCGAGCGGCTCCTTCTCGTTTTGCCCGAGAAGGAGATTTACGATTATCTTTGCACCGGCTGCGGGTCGTCGGTAGGCCAGCGCGAAATCACCGCCGGCGAAAAATTGATGGCACAAAGCGCGGCGGCGCGCCGCCCTCGTCGTCGCGCGCCCGCGCCGCGCATCCGGCTCTGACGCGCGATGCGCGTGCTCTTCATCGGCACCGGCGAAATCGGCGTGCCGGTTTTGCGTTCGCTGCTCGATTCAGAGGAACACGACCTTGTTGGCGTCGTGACCCAGCCGGACAAAGCGGTCGGCCGCGCCCAACGGATCGAACCGCCGCCGATCAAAGCGGCACTAGGAAATAGCATGCTGCCGCTTCTTCAACCGGCGCGGATTAAAGGCGAGGAGGCGGTGGCGGAAATTCGTGCGCTGGCGCCGGAGGTGATTGTGGTGATGGCGTACGGGCAGATTTTGCCGCGATCAGTTCTTGAGATTCCGAGCGTGGCTTGCCTGAACTTGCACGCCTCGCTTTTGCCTCGGCATCGCGGGGCGGCGCCGATTCAGGCCGCGATTCTGGCGGGCGATCGCGAGACCGCCATCACGGTGATGTACATGGATGAAGGGCTCGACACCGGCGACATTCTGTTGCAATCGCGTCTCGAGCTCGCTTCAGATGAAACCGGCGGGTCGCTCCAGGACCGCCTCGCGCAAATTGCGCCGGAAGCGTTGCGGGCGGCGCTTGAGCAATTGCAGACGCAGAACGCGCCGCGGATTCCGCAAAACGCATCCGCCGCGACCTACGCGCCAAAACTGGAGCGCGAAGACGGCCGAATCGATTGGAGGGAAACCGCCGAATCGATCGAGCGCGAAATCCGCGCCTTTGATCCGTGGCCTGGCACGTTCACGATTTTGCGCGATGCGGCCGGTCGAGAGGGGAAACTGAAAATCTTCAGGGCGGCGATTGTCGCGCCCCGAAATATTTCGCCCGGCAAAATATTTCGGAGCGGAAATTCCGAATTGGTAATTGGCGCAAAGGAGGGGGCGCTGTCGTTAGGCGAAGTGCAGCTCGAGGGAAAGCGCCGGATGAACGTCGCTGAGTTTCTTCGTGGACAAAGTTCGTCATTAAGCATCGCCTGATGAGTGGGGTAATGAGAAGCCCTAAAGGGTTGTCATCCCGCGTAAGAAAATAACCCCGCCCCTTAGCCGCACTTCTCGCATTTTGCTTCCCAAGCTTCCGGCGTTCTGTTGATCATTGCCGGCCATGCAAAGCGACCCGCCAGCGCCCGCCTACAAGCGCATCGTCCTGAAGCTGAGCGGTGAAGCTTTGCGCGAACGCGGCGCGCGCGAAAACATCTCGCCCCAAATCGTTCGCGAAATCGCCGAACGGATTAAGGAAGTCCGCGCCCTTGGTGTGCAAACGTCCGTAGTGATCGGCGGCGGCAACATCTGGCGCGGATTATCGGCGAGCCATCGCGGCATGGACCGGACCACCGCGGATTACATGGGCATGCTCGCGACTGTGATCAATGGCCTGGCCTTGCAAAGCGCGCTCGTGCAGGCCGGGGTCGAGACGCGCGTCCAGACCGCGATCGAAATGAAAAATGTCGCCGAACCATTTATTCTCGGCCGCGCCATTCGCCATCTCGAGCTCGGGCGGGTCGTGATTTTTGTCGCCGGCACCGGCAACCCTTACTTCTCCACCGACACGACCGCGGCGCTGCGCGCGAGTGAGATTCGGGCCGACATTATTTTGAAAGCGACCAAGGTCGACGGCGTTTACGATCGCGATCCGAACACCGACGCAAACGCACAACGCTTCGATCTCATCACCTACACCGAAGCGTTGACCCGGCGGCTCCAGGTGATGGACTCGACTGCGTTCAGCCTTTGCATGGACAACAAAATTCCGATCGTCGTTTTCGATATGAACAAGCCGAGCAACTTCGCGGATATCGTTCTCGGGAAAAAAGTGGGAACGATCGTGACCGAATAAGTGCTCGTAGCACAGACATCTTGCCTGTGGGCCAACGCGCGTCTCGCCCGTTGTCTTCCATCGCGTGAGATGAGATCAGGCAAGAGGCCCGATCTCCCGGCAGGAGGGATGCCTGTGCTCCCAACCAGCGATTTCGTGATTGCGATTCCAGTCACCGCAGGTTTTCATTGCTGGCCGCTCTCACCTTTCGACCCATGACTGCCGAGGAAATTTTATTCGAAGCCGAAATGACGATGGAGAAGAGCGTCGATTACATGGTGCACGAATTTTCCAGCGTGCGGACCGGCAAGGCGTCGCCCGCGCTTGTCGAAAACGTGGATGTAGAAGCGTACGGATCGGCGATGAAATTAAAGCAGCTCGCGCTCATCACCACGCCAGAGCCGCGGCTGCTAGTGATCCAGCCGTTCGATGCCACTACGGTGAAAGACATCGAGAAGGCGCTGAAGGAATCCAAAATCGGAATCACGCCGCAGGTGGACGGAAAAATTATTCGCCTGCCGGTGCCGGAGCTCTCCGAGGAACGGCGGAAAGATCTGGTGAAATCGCTCCGGCAGATGGCGGAGGAAGCGCGGGTGCGAGTGCGGGCCAATCGCCGCACCGCGGTGGACGACGCACGCAAAATGGAAAAAGCGGGCGGATTAACGGAGGATGGTTTGCGTGATTTGGAAAGCGACGTGCAGAAGCTGACGGACAAATCGGTCAAAGAGATCGATCAACACCTCGAGCGCAAAGAAGCCGAGGTAATGAAGATCTAACAGCAGCTCCATTTCTTCCATCTGGTTCGTTGACGCTATTTCCGTCCGGGCGGCGAACGTCGCCCTGATCGACGTGAGTGATGACAGTTATTGCGCCGCGCGTTCCTACAGCCGCACCAGATCGAGCAGGAACTGGCACCATAGATACAGCATCCCGCGCCAGGAATATTTCACCTCGCCTTCCGCGGTCGATTTCAACACTCCTTGCTCGATATTGTGCGCAATTTGGTCGCGCAGATCGTTCTCCACCTCGAGCTGGATCCGCTCCTCATCCATCGGATCGATCACGCTCGTCTCCACCTCGTGCGAGCGCAGGAACTCGCGATGACTTTGGTAAAGCTCCCAGAAAGATTGATCGGGCCGCTGCCGGTTGATCTTAAATTGCGGCGTTAATTTCAACCCGTACGACAGCGGATAATTCCAA
>DASXNS010000240.1:0-10446 GCA_036494865.1 Chthoniobacterales bacterium
CTCTGGCTCGGCCTCAAAAATTCGAGGCGCTTCGACGCGGTATTTCTCTCGAGCGCTTTTGCCTTTTTCCTTTTCTCGACCGGGGCGCGGCTTATCGCCGCGCATAATCCGGATGCGACTTGGGACACCGCGCAACGCATGGTCGTCATCTACCGCTTCGACGCGCTCATGATCGGAATGTTCGGCGCCTGGCTCTCACTCCGTTTTCCCGAGCGCTGGGGAAAGTCCCGCTGGCTCTGCGCCCTCGTCGGCGCCGCCCTCCTTCTTTGGATGTACGCGACGCTCTGGAAGTTTGAAAATCATCAACTCTTTTTCGGCGACGACAACTTGTTCGCGCGGACCGTTCGCTTCAATCTCGTCTCGTTAGGTTTCGCGCTTCTCCTGCCTTGGGCATCGAGTTGGAAACTCGCCCACGAAAATTTCGGCAGCGCCACTGTTCGCAAAATCGCGCTTTGGTCGTACGGAATTTATCTCGTTCACCTTCCCGTTTTCCAGGTCATCACCCGCTCACTCTTTCGCGGCGAGCGGCTGACAGCGAGCTACGCCCTCGTTTCTTTCTTCTTGCAGATCGGCGGAGCCATCGCTTTGAGCGCATTGCTCTATCGATTCTTCGAAAAGCCCTGCACCCGGTTGCGGGAAAAAGCCGCACCGGTTGCGGCCGGTTTCTTTTCGCGCGTTTGAGCGGCGAGAAAACCGGCTTGCCAGCGGTACGGCCGATGCTCATGGTTCGATCTCGATGATTCGAGCGAATTGTCGGGCGCGCTTCACGGCGGCTGATTTCGACTTTGTCGTGCGCACTCTCGCGCGCTCACAAACCGATCACGTTTCGCTCCTCGATCTTCTCAGCGACGCCGATACCCGCGACTCGGTTCTCGATCACCCCCGCTTGATCGACGCAATTCTTTCCAACGCCGGTCACCTTTGCATCTCGTCGCATTTTTATTTCTACGTCCTGGCGCGGCATGTCTTGCGCGACGTCGGAATAACGGATCGCAAGTTGTGCGATTACATCGCTTCGTTGCTCGAAACGTTTTCGCGCGCGAACGGTTTGCAGGTCCCGCACCTGGGCGAAGATCGCGGCCGCCAATATGTTTCCGACATGTTGATCGCGCTCACCCGCGCCACGCCCGAACAGGCTTTCCTGCTCCGCGCGCATGTCGGGAATTACTCGCTTTTTATCAGCGGAATTTTTCACGAGAACACTCAACACCGCAGCCGGCGCGGCGCACCAGATTTGAAATTCTACGAGCAGGTCGGCCGGACGAACTATCAGCTCGTCTCCTCCCATGCGACCGCGCGCCGCTGCGAATTAAGCGATGTTTACGAAGAACTGGCCGATCGCTTTCACGAAATCCGCGTCGCCTTGAACCGGCTCTCCGACCAGTTGCTCAATCTCGACGAAGAGATTGGCCCCTCGTTCCTTTTATGACCCACACGCTCTTCAGCCAAATCCAACAGCTTTTCGAGCGCACTTACACGCAAGTTGGAATCAATCTTGAAGATTGCCTGATCGATCGCACTCGTTGCGCGCAACTGTCGCGTTTGGCCGGCGCCTCGGCGCGCGAGCTGAGCGAGCTCGCCCGCACTTTTCTGCGCCACGCGGACGGTCAGCTTTACGTCGGGATTTATTATTCGCGCTGGCTGATCGAACAGCTGGAGCGGCACGATCCGCGCGCCGGTCTGAGCGATCGCAACATCGGGTCGCTGATCGCGTTTGTGGAGGAGATTAATCACGCGCTTCACGCCGCGCTGCAATTCCGGAACGGCTCGCGCGAGATCGCTTCGGAAGATTTCGCGCGCAACCTCGAGCTGCAGGCGCGCGTCGATACTTATTTAGTGCTGCTGCTCTTCGTCGCTTTTTTTCGAAAGACCCAAAAGGTCTCGCGGGCGGATCGGCGCTGGCTTCGCTTTCACCTTTTAGCGGCGCAAGATCCAGGCGCGTTTCGGGCTGAGAATTTGCGCGGCCGCTATTGCGAGACGACGGAGCTGGCCGCGCACTACACCCAATTTCTCGATACTCTCAATGGAATGCGACGGCTCGACGAGATCCGCGCTTTTCGTTCGCTTGATTACGGCGCCAAGAAAGAACGCATCCTCGCGCTGATGGACGCAGCGCCGTGACGAACGCGCTTAACTCAGGAGCTGTCATCCCGAGCCGCGCAGAGGGGGAGGGACCTCCCAGTCGCAATCCAATCCTAAAAAAATATCGCCGGATTTTTCCGTTGTCCTCGATTTCCGATTTGTGAAAACGAATCGCGTCCGTTACTAATCGAGCGTGTTCAGTTTGACCATGCTCGGCAGCGGCAGCGCGGGAAATAGCGCGCTTGTCGCGACTGATCATTGCCGGCTGCTGATCGATGGCGGCTTGAGCGCGCGCCAGTTGTTTCTGCGGCTTGCCCAATGCGGCATCACTCCGGCCGAGCTCGACGGCGTTCTCCTCACTCACGAACATGGCGACCATGTTTGCGGCCTCGAAGTGCTCTGCCGGAAATTTCACGTTCCGATTTATTGCAATTCTCTTACGGCGGAAGCGATTCGCTGCGGCTCGTTAGGCCAGCATCGCAACTGGCGCTTGTTTCACACCGGCGCCGACTTCGCCATCTGCGATATTCATGTCCAGACCTTTCCGGTGCCGCACGATGCGGTCGATCCGGTCGGCTACGCGTTTCATTCCGGTCAAAGCGCGCTCGGATTTATCACTGATCTCGGCTACGCCACCAAGATGGTGGTGGAGCGGCTGCGGAAAGTGCACACGCTCGTCATTGAAACGAACCATGACGAAAAACTTTTGCAGGACGACCCGCATCGTCCCTGGCCGGTGAAACAGCGAATCCAATCGCGCCACGGTCATTTGTCGAACGCGGCGGCGGCGACCGTGATCGAGCAGTTGCTCCCCGGAAAAATCGAACGGGTCGTGCTCGGTCATCTCAGCCGCGACTGCAATACGCCCGAGCTCGCGGCCGGGGCGATCCGCGCGATGCTCGCCCAACGCGGGCGCAGCGAGATCGAAGTGCATTGCGCCGGACAGAGGGAAATCAGCCTTCGTTTTCGGATCGGGGAAACGATTGGCCGCGCTTTTCAGCCGACGTTCGATCACATTTTTTTCGAGCCGACGACGGCGCCTAACAGGGCGATCCGCGCCGCATGAAGATCCGCGACGCCGCGGAAGCCGATCTGCCGGCCATCGTCGAGATTTACAACGCCGCTGTCCGGACACGGATGGCCACCGCCCAATTGGATCCGGTTTCAGTCGAGGAACGCGTGCCCTGGTTTCGCGAGCACTCATCCGATTCTCACCCGCTCTGGGTGGCCGAGATCGACGGGCAGGTCGCCGGTTGGCTCAGTTTCCATTCCTTCATCAGCCGGTGCGCCTATCGCGGCGCCGCGGAGATCAGCGTTTATGTTAGCGAAAAATTTCAGCGCCAGGGAGTGGGCCGTTGCCTCCTGGAAAAAGCGATTGCGCATTCGCCCAGCTTGGAAATCACCGCCTTGATCGGTTGCATTTTCGGACACAACCAACCGAGTTTGCGTCTGTTCCAACGATCTGGATTCCAACGCTGGGGATTTCTCCCACGCATCGCGCGCGTCGAAGAAATCGAGCGCGATTTGGTTATCGTCGGCCGCCATATCGCGGCGAAAGCCTAACGACCGGTTCCTGGCCTCGCCCTCTGCGCCGCTCCGGATGACAAGGCAACGATGGCGACGATCACTCTTCGTCGCCGACGACGAGATGGATGACCCCGGCAGGGTCGGAAATCCAGAAGCCGTCGAAATCTTCTCGCAGCTGTTCTACTTCGTCGCGGCGGGCGACGCCGTTGATTTTCAAATAGGAAGCCGCGGCCTCGGTGTCGTTTGTTTCCAGCTCCAGCCAGATATCGGGATGACTCAGATTCGGGACCCGGTCGATCCAAAGCCGGTTCGGACCAAACTGAAAAATGCAGCCCTCCTCTTCTTCCTCAATCAGGGGCAGACCGAGCGTGTCGCGATAAAAAGCGAGCGTTTGCTCATAAGTATGACTGGGGCACTTGATCGCGATATTCGCGCCGCCGGAAAACTGAGGGCCGTTGACATTCGCAACCATAATGAAATCCGAAACGAAGTTGCGCGCCTTTAAAGCTGCGCAAGAATTTTACGCGCCAGCGCTCTGGCCTTCTCCAGCGCGACTTTCTCGTCGTCGATCCCGCCGAGACCGACTGTGACAAACGCATTTCCTTTCGCGACGTACAACATCAAATTAGAAACCCCATTTCCGGCTGGGTCGTTCAGGAGGGCAGCTTTCTCGCCCAGCCCGTTTATCGTTTTCATTTTCCCATTGGTCGCGCTCAACTCCTCCAGTTGTTTCCTCGGCTCGAGTTGAGCAGCGGCGGCCTGACGGATGCGCAACACGAGCGATTTGCCCGGATTTTGGCTGTAATAATTGCAGCGCGAATAATAACCGTCCGTTTCCTCGCTATTGCGGGACTGCGCATCCTTGACCGGCTCGCCCAGGGCGCTGGCGGCGTCGCTGGGACTAATCACAGCGGCGAGGTCGATCCGTTTTTCCGGCGCGCCAAAAAGCATCCCCGGCACATACACAGATGTCGCTGCGAGCAAGGCGGCGGCCATGATTCTGCCCATGAATTTATCCGCCAGTGGAGCCTTCGCCGCCCGGCTCGGTCATTGCCACCGGATCGAGAGCGCGCTCGAGCTCAGCAGCCGGAAGCACTTTTTTTTCCACGCAAATCTCGCGCACGCTCCGTCCAGTCCGGGCGCTTTCCTTTGCGATTTCAGCGGCGCGATCATAACCGATTTTGGGCGCGAGACTCGTCACCATCGCCATGGAAAGTTCGACGAGTTCCCGGCAACGCTCTTCATTCGCCTCGATACCGGTCACGCACTTCTCGCAGAAAGCGTCGGAGACGTTGCCGAGCAGGCGAATGCTTTCGAGAAGGTTGTGCGCCATTACCGGCATCATCACATTCAGCTCGAAGTTTCCGTTCGCGCCCGACCAGGTGATGCAGCTGTCGTTCCCGATGACCTGCGCGCACACCATCATGAGCGACTCGCACATCACCGGATTCACCTTGCCCGGCATGATCGAGCTGCCGGGTTGCGTGGCGGGCAAACGAATTTCGCCGATGCCGCAACGCGGGCCGCTCGCCAGCCAGCGAATGTCGTTCGCGATTTTGAAAAGGCTGACCGCGATTGTTTTCAGATGACCGCTCGCTTCCACCACACCGTCCTTGGCGCCTTGCGCCTCGAAATGATTTTGCGCTTCGCGAAATTTGATCCCGGTGCGCTGCTCGAGATGGCGCATCACTTTGCGCGGAAATTCCGGATGGCTATTCAGGCCAGTGCCGACGGCGGTGCCGCCGAGCGCCAGCTCTTCCAGCGCTTTTATAGCGCGCTGCGCCCTTTCGCGCGCGAAGGAAACCTGCGCGGCGTAACCGCTGAATTCCTGCCCGAGCCGAACCGGCGTCGCGTCCATCAAATGAGTACGGCCGATCTTGATGATCTCCCAAAATTGCTTTGTCTTCGCGTCGAGCGCGGCGTGCAACTTTTCCAGCGCCGGCAGGAGACAGCTCTTCAACTGCTCGGCCGCGCTCACATGAATGGCGGATGGGATAACGTCATTGCTCGACTGTCCCATGTTGACGTGATCGTTCGGATGAACCGGGTCCCGCGAGCCGATTTCTTTTCCCGCCAGCTGAGAACAACGATTCGCAATGACTTCGTTGGCGTTCGTGTTCGTGCTCGTGCCCGAACCGGTTTGGAAAATATCCAGAGGGAAATGTTCATCGAGTTTTCCTTCCGCCACTTCTTCCGCTGCCTGGACAATGAAGGCGCAGCGATGCGCATCGAGCAATCCAAGATCGGCGTTGGCTTGGGCCGCGGCCCATTTGATCAAGCCGAGCGCGCGAATAAACGGCCGGGAGAATCGATAGCCGCTGATCGGAAAATTAAGGACCGCGCGCTGCGTGGAGGCGCCATAAAGCGCGGATTGCGGGACGGGCATTTCGCCCATCGAATCTTTTTCCAGGCGGGTCGACCCGGCGATCATGCCGAGTGATTGGTGGAGAATTCTGCCGCGTGTCTGAAAGGACGTTTATGTCCGTTCCGCCGATTCGTTTTGTGGAAAACAGTGATGAACATCGGCGGGATATTTTGCAGAAAATATTCGGACTTGGCGCGATCGAACAAGGTGGCGTGCTGCCGCAGCTCGTTCGTGACCTGATAGATGATGAAGTTGCCACCATCCGCCAGAGCCTGGTGCGTCTTCTCCAACAGCGCCCGTTTTTTGTTGATCTCTAGAATACTGAACGGAATCCCGGAAATAATATAATCGCAATGCGCGATGCGGCGTCGCCCGAGCTCTTCCGGCAAACTTGCAGCATCGCGGTTGATCACGTGCACGCGCGGGTCGGAAGCAAATTGCCGCTGGAGATCCCGCGAAAAAGCCGGGTCCAATTCGAAAAGGAGGAGCTGTGAACCGGGCAGCATCCGGCGCGCAATCTCGCGGGAATGGACCCCTTCGCCCGGGCCGTACTCAGCGATCACGCGTGGTTCGCTGAAATCTATTTTGTCCGCGACCCGCTCCACCAACGCCTGAGAGCTCGGTATAATGGAAGCGATTTGAAAGGGCCGCTGCAGAAAACGTTTGAAGAAAAGAACGCTCATGAAGGTGGGAATAGTCAACCGCTGCCACCTCATTGTCCAGTCGCGATATGAGCCTCAGCCAGCCGCCTAACCAGGGGTTAGCGGCAAAATTCCCGCCGCGTCAATGCGTTACTTGCTGCGAGCGATGCGAAATGCTTTGACAGGTTTCCTAAAATTTATAATGCTCAGTTCAGCGAAAAGTCTTGCCGTCGCTCTCGCAAGTTGCTGTTTTCTTCCATGCACATAGTTCTTCCATGCACAATCTGTTAACGGTTAAGGAAACCGCAAAGTATTTACGGATTCCGTTGCCGACTGTTTATTACCTTGTGCAACGAGGGCAACTGCCCGCCATCCAGATCGGCGGCCGTTGGCGGATCAAGAAGGCTTCACTCGATAAGGACATTCTGAAAGAAGACAAGTCCGGCCAGCCGACTGTGTTGGTGGTGGATGACGATGAGAGCCTGCAGAGTTTGTTCAAAATTTTCCTGAAAAAAATCGGATTCAGTCGGGTCGTCGTCGGCACGGT
Source organism: Chthoniobacterales bacterium (assembly GCA_036494865.1). Classification (GTDB taxonomy): domain Bacteria; phylum Verrucomicrobiota; class Verrucomicrobiia; order Chthoniobacterales; family UBA10450; genus AV80. The sequence continues at coordinate 7,163 of DASXNS010000240.1, forward strand.
CAAGGAAGCGATCGCCGCGCTGGAGAAACAGAAGTTCGATCTTCTTTTTCTCGATTTAAAATTACCGGACGGTCCGGCTGACGATGTCTACGATGCCGCTAAGGAAGCCGATCCCGATTTGCCGATCGTCGTCATTACCGGTTATCCGGACAGCGAGATGCTCGATCGGATTTTGGCGAAAGGACCGATCACCGTTTTGAAGAAGCCGCTGCAGGTGGAACAGCTTCAACAGACTGTCCGTATTCTCGGACACAAAGACGCCGCCAAGCTCGCCGCATAGCTTAACCGCGTCGCGCAAATCCTGCCGCTCTCGCGCCTCGCTCGCGAGCTGGCTTACTTGCCAATCAATTCCGCGCGGCTCATAATCTCTTCCCGGAAAGAACGCGCGGTTAGCTCAGTGGTAGAGCATTACCTTGACACGGTAGGGGTCAGAGGTTCGAAACCTCTACCGCGCACCATTTTTCTCCCTCGACGGCATCGATTTACGTCGGCCAGCGAAAATACTGCTGAAGCGATTGTAACACTTTACCGTCACATTTCTTGTTTCGGCGGCGGCTCCGATCAAAACCGTGTTGTCTCCAATTTTTCCATGAACTCGCGCTAGAGGAGGGTAGCGGGCTCTTGCGCGCGAGGACGCTTCTTGCGTTGTTCTTCTTCGTCGCTCTCACTGCCGCCGTAGCCGATCACTTCCACGCTGATGATCGACGGGACTTCGTCGGTCGCGGTCGGCGGGCGGTTTTGTGCGGCAATCTGAGTGGCGGCGTTCGCGCCGGCGGCTGAAGTGTTCGAAGCAGCGGTAAGGCCGCCAATGTTTGGCGCGGCAACGACGGGAACGCCCGTGCTAGCGCCGCTGACCGTGATGTTACCTGCGTTCAAGACAAGCACAGCAGAAATGTTCAGATTTCCGGAGACGCGGATGCCCGCGTCCCCGGCATCGACGGTCCCGCTCGGCGCGATCAAATCGACATCGGAAGGCGGGACACCAGCCACCGTTTCCAGAACGCCGATGCCGCCGCCGGTCGCCAATCCAGCCAGGTCGGTTTTCACGTCGCCGCTTTGCGGATCGATGAGGACACGTGTGGGCGGCGCGGATTGCACGGTCTTCGAGGCCGCGCCGGCCGCAATGTTGCCAAGCGTCGACCAGATAATTTCGTTGCCGCCGCGCAAGGTAAAGATGCGTGACGTGCCGACGTTCACGCTGTCGCGCGTAAAGATCGAAATGTCTCCGCCGGCTTCGGTGAGAATTCCCTGATCGGCCGCCTGATTGCTGTTCAAGTTCAAGCCGACACTGAGCGATCCTCCGGGAGCGAAGATGGCGATGTTGCCGCCGTTGGCGGTCTTGATTTCGCGAGAGGTAAGCGAGATATCGCCGTGCCATTCGTTTCCGGGAAACAAATCTGCGATCGCTGCGAAGCCAGCGTTGTAGGTGCGGAAATCCGGGCTGTTAGGATCGGAACGGTCCCGTGCCGAGTTGCGCAGAACCATGTAGAAAATGTCCAGCGCCAGACTGTTCTGATCCTCGATCGAAAGTTGGTTAAACGCGTTCCAGACCTCGGTATTTGCCGAGCTCGAGAGCGAAAGCAGTTTGCCTAACTCTGGCAGATAACGTTCCGCGCTCGCCCCCGCGGAGTTGGGATCGAGAAAGTCCGAAATGAATTTCGGGAAATCGAGCCGGCTGTCGGACAAGCTGTTGGCCAGACCAATACCGGCGCCGGCGATCAACTGCGCGCCGCCGAACGGAAGACTGGGGTTGCGTCCGTTGCCAATACTCGTAATGCCGACCGCGGTTTCGTCGGCGTTGTTTGGCCCGATGCCGAGATCGAAGTTGCGTCCGGCCAGCACCTCGAGCGTTCCGGGCCCGCTGATTTGAATGTCGCCAGCGAGCGGACCGGCGCCGAGCCCGAGCGCGTTGCCTAACGAGTTCGCCATCACGCGGAATGGCGAGTTCGCATCGTACGCGACGAGGTCGCGGCCCGCGGCCACCACGCTGAAGTCATCCGCGCGCGTATTTTGCACATAGAGCGCAATGTCGGTGATGTCGTTGCTGGCAATGATCCGCGCGGCTTTTGGCGAGAAAAGCGTCAGCCCCGAAATGTTGCCATCGGTCGCATAGAGATGGAGCGGCGTTGGATCGTCTCGATGAAGAACGCCCGCTGCGTGGAGCGACTGTTTGTTTTGCAGAACCGCGTGCAAACCTTCGGTCGAGCCGGACTCGCGGAAAAGATTATCGATCGAGGTGAGGAAACCGGAGCCCGTTTGCGCTGCCACCGGCGTAGTGCCGACGAAAAGCTGGTAGGCAAACGGCGACGCGGCTCCGGGCAACGCGTTCGGATCGGCATCGGAAACATTGATCGTCGAGGGCGTCCAGTTGTTGATGGGGACGCCGTTGACGTTAGTGACGCCGGTGATCTGGAGCGCGTTGATCGCACCGCGGGCCGCGATGTCCGCCGTGCCCGTCGACGACGGAATGAGCGTGATGTTGCCGGCGATGTTTACGTCCCCGGACAGCGCCGCGACGCGCAACGTGGACGGCATCAGCGCGACGAGCGTGGCGAACGGCGTGACGTTCGTTTCATCGAGCCGCAACCAAGGTTGATAAAACGAAACCGTCTGCGTGTTCGGCGGCAGGAGCGCCACGTTTTGCAGCCAGGCTTGCAGGATCGGAATCGCGGCGCTCACGCCTTCCGACGGCAGCGTCACGCTCTCCCGCAACGTTACGTTACCAGTCAGCGACGTGACGTTAATGGCATCCGAAGCCGCGAACGTCGAAAAGTAAGTCTTGTACCAATAAGTATTGCTGTAGCCCTCCGGCAGAAGGAACGGATTCGCCGTCGGCCCGAGCAACAGGTCGCGGCGGGCGGTCACGTCGAAACTAGCTTTGCCGGCGAAAAGTGTAGTTGGCAGCCGAGTCTGCGGCGCGAAAATGCTCGGCGGCGCGCTGATATTTGCCAGCGAAGGCGAGCGGGTGCTGTTGGTGTGAATGCTATTTCCCGCGACCAGTTTGCCGTCACCGCGCTCGACGTAATAAACGCCGCCATCGATGTCGCGTCCCGCCCGCACGGAAAGATCGCCGCCGCCGAGCTCGACCAGTTTCGCAAGGTCCGGCGCCCCCTTCGACATTCGCGCATTCGTCGGCGCGACCGCATCGACGTTACTGACGTCGCGACCGGCGGTCATCGTCACGTTGCCGCCGCCAAGCGCGCCAACGCCTTCAAAGAAATTACTGAAATCGATCCACCAGGTCGTCGAGGCGACGTCGCCAAACTTCGCCACGCCGAATTGCC
>DASXNS010000241.1:0-2445 GCA_036494865.1 Chthoniobacterales bacterium
GGAAGGCCAGCATTCCTCGCGCGAAAAACATCTTAAAGAACGCGAAGCCGCGGTTACAGCCGCGAATGCGAAATTTGGCGAGACCCAGAACAAAATCGCGAGCAGCGAAGCGGAATTGGCGAAGGTCCAGGCTGAGAAAAACGATCTACAGACCAGGCTTCGGGCGAACGAAACGGAAATCGCCGACCTGCGGAAACGCATCGAGGACGTCAACGCGAAACCCGGGGCTGGAAATACGGCGGCTGTGTCGACCGCGGATCTCCAGGCGCAATTAGAAGATGCGAAGAAACAGCTCGACGCTGCGGAGCGCGAAAAAACCCTTCTTTCGGACCGGATAAAAGTCACCCAACAAAAACCCACGCCGCTCGAAACCGAGCGAAAAAACCGGCCCGCGGCCGGCGCGAATAATGCGGGGATTCGCGGCACCGTCCTCGCGGTGAATCAGGCATACAACTTCGTCGTGCTCAGTTTGGGTGCGCGCCAGGGAGTAGAAGCAAACAGCGAGATGCTCGTCCTGCGTGGCGGCTCATTTATCGGCAAGATCCGCATTTCATCAGTTGAACCGGCAACCGCTATCGGCGATATCATTACGAGCACGCTGGCTCGAGGAGTCCAGGTGCAACCTGGAGATACCGTCGTCTATGCTGGCAACAATTCGTAACCGGAATTTCAGGCGCCTCGCCGCTTCGGCATTCCTTGGCCTCGTCGGACTCGGAGTGAACTCGTGCGCTTCAAGAGATCCCGCGCCTCTCATCAATGATCCCACCGCCAAGAAAGAAACCGCCCTTCCCTGGAACGAACAGCAGCAATGGGAACGCGAAGGTGAAGCCGCGGAATTGAATCAGCAGCGCCGAAATTAGATCCAGAATCCTGCGGGGATTACCGCGTTTTTCGGTACCACCACGATCCCGTCGCGGATGAAATAATTTCCGCCGTCGAAATCTGCCGGCTTTCCTTCGGGTGTAATCACGACGCCGTCCGCGATCCGCGCGTGCTTGTCGATGATAGCGCGATCGATCACGCAATTGCGCCCGATCCCGATGGACGGCAGCCGGCGCCGGTCCGGCGTCGGCTCGATCTCGTAATAATCCGCGCCCATCACGATGCTGTTGCGAATCGTGGCGCCACTTTCGATCGTGCTGCGCACGCCGATTACCGATCGCTCGATGTGCGCGTCCGAAATAATGCAGCCGTCGGCGATGATCGCCTGACGCAACGTCGCGCCGTTTACTTTGCTCCCCGGCAAAAAACGCGGGTGGGTGTAGATCGGCGCGGATGCCTCAAAGAAACTGTATTGCGGCACGAGATCGGTCAGGTCCAGGTTCGCCTCGTAAAAGGCGCGGATCGTGCCGATGTCCTCCCAGTAGCCGTTGAAAATATAACCGCTTACCTGGCGCTGCCCAATCGATTCCGGGATCACGTGCTTGCCGAAATCCGCCAGATTGTTGTCCAGGCATTCCACGAGGACGTTGCGATTGAAAACGTAGATGCCCATCGAGGCCTGGAATAATTCAGCGCTCGGCGCTTCATCGATCGAGGCGAGCAGCTCCGGTCCCATCTTGAATTCGCTCAGGACCGCTTCGTCCTTTGGTTTCTCGACGAATTTCGTCACTCGCCGATGCGCATCGCTTTGCATGATGCCGAACTCCGAAACCTGCTCGCGCGCGATCGCTTTCGTCGCCAGAGTGATGTCCGCGCCGGAACGAATGTGTTGGTGAAGGAGCGCCCGAAAATCCATTCGGTAAAGCTGGTCGCCGCTCAGGATCAAATAGTAATCGAACGGCCGCTCGAGGAAGTAGCGCATATTCTGGCGGACGGCGTCGGCGGTGCCTTGGTACCACTCCGAGCCTTCGGGCGTTTGCTGCGCCGCGAGTATGTCCACGAAGTTCCGCGAAAAGTTGTCGAACTTGTAGCTGGCCTGGATGTGCCGATGCAGCGACATGCTGTTGAATTGCGTCAGCACATAGATCGAACGCAGCCCGGAATTCAGGCAATTGCTGATCGGAATATCGACCAGCCGATATTTTCCGCCGAGTGGCACCGCGGGTTTGGCGCGATCTTTCGTCAACGGAAACAAACGCGTTCCGGCGCCGCCGCCCATGATAACTGCAAGAGTCCGTTCCATCGTGCCCGGTGGCAGCGCGGGCGAGTAGCTCCCGGCTGGCGTCGAACGGCCTTTTGTTTCCACGGATTTCAATTAGCCCAGAATAAGGCGGCGGCCAACCCTGTTGCGTCCCCCAGAGCTTAATGTCACGCTCCTTCCTATGTGTGGCATTGTCGGTTACGTCGGTCGTTCTGAAGCGGCGCCCATCCTTCTCGATGGGTTGCGCCGGCTGGAATATCGCGGTTACGACTCGGCCGGCGTCGCGATCGTAGACGGCGATAAAGTCGAGACGCGGAAATGCGCGGGCCGGATCGCCGAGCTCGGGAAATTAATGGCGGAAC
>DASXNS010000242.1:0-2160 GCA_036494865.1 Chthoniobacterales bacterium
CGGGATTCCAGACGAGATAAGCGTTTACGGTCATGTCGTGATAGGTCGTGTTGAACTGAACGAGTCCTTTGATTTCGTTCACTGTTTCCCCACTCCATTTTCCCGCGGCGAGCTTGCGGAGAACAGAGGCTTCCAGTTTCAAAATCGGCGCGACGCGCTCGATGGCATCGTCCTCAAATTTTCCTTCACGCAGCGATCGGATCTTGTCCGCGCTCACTCCAGATTTTCCCGCAAGCTGACTATCGGAAATGCCCAAACCGCGCTGGGCTTTTCCTATGATATCGGAAACGTTGTCCTCGAGCGGAATTGACATGCTTCAATGAAGATCATCTCCGCCCGGCGTCCAGTGTAGCTAACTCTTGCTGTCGAAGATCGCCGATTCGGCGCAGCGCAATTTCCTCCACGAATGCCGCAACCTCCGAAACTGGACATTTCAGACCGGTTTCCTTTTCGATCGAAGTCATCGTCACGTTTGCGATTCCGCAGGGTACGATTTGGTCGAAGGGCGCGAGATCGCCGCAAACATTCAACGCGAATCCGTGCATCGCGATCCAGTGACGCACACCCACGCCAATCGACGCGATTTTTCGATCTTCAATCCAGACGCCGGTTAAGCCGGGCCGCGTCGCGGCGATGATTCCGACTCCGGCCAGTGTTTCGATCAGCAACGCTTCCAGCCAGCGCAGATAGCGATGAAGATCCTGTCCGCAGCGCCGCAGGTCGATGATCGGATAGGCGATCAGCTGACCGGGTCCGTGATAGGTGGCCTGGCCGCCGCGATTGATCGGAACGACGGGATGGGAAAGATGAGCCGCGCCGCGGAGACTCGATTGGTCCGGCGTGCGGCCAATGGTGTAAACCGGCTCGTGCTCCAACAATAGCAGCTCGTCGCCTAACGAGTGGTTGTCGCGTTTTTTCGCGACAAGTCTTTCCTGCAGCTCGAGAGCATCCGCGAACCCGACTCGGCCCAGCCAGCGAATAGACAAGGCCCGGTAACTCATATCCGCGCGCCGGCCGGCACTCCGAGCCGGGCGGCTTCCTGCGAGCGCAGGTGGGTGAGCCCGATCGCGAGCGCATCCGCCGCATCGGCCACCGGTGTTTCGGTCAATCCAAGCAACGCGCGAATCATGAACGCCACCTGGTTTTTGTCCGCGCCGCCGCGACCAACGGTCGCTTGTTTGATACGCGTCGGCGCGTATTCGAAAACGGGCAGTCCGCGTTCGGCGGCGGCCAGAATCGCGGCGCCCCGCGCGGCGCCGAGCAGAATCGCGGTTTTGTAACTCTGTACGTAAATGACGGATTCCAGCGCGCAGCAATCCGGTTCGTGGGCGTGAATCAATTCCGCCAGCCGATCCCGGATCGCCACCAGACAGGACGAAGATGGCAGAGAACTGGCATTATGGATCACCCCAAAATAAATCGCGCGCGGCTTTCCGCCGTTCGCGTCGATCACGGCGACGCCGGTGTTGCGGAGCGAAGCGTCAATCGACAGCACACGCATCGCATCAATGCGCGAGCGCGCCGAGCGCGAGGAAAAGAATTCCAGCCAAACCAAAGACCAGGCTCACAAACCAGAATCGACGTTTCTTTGTCAGCGCGGAAATCGCGGCAATCGCGATCGCGATTTGAAACATCGTCACGCTGCGCGCGAACGTTTCATGCATGTGAAAGTTTGTTTTCGCTTCCGTTTCCTTCTGCTCGGCTTCGTGTTTGATCTCGGCCTGCTCTTCCTGGTACTTCGCCGCTTTCTCTTTGTCCTGCTCGTTGGCCGAGGCGGCCAATGTCATTTTTGCTTCCAGCACCGAGGCTTTGATGCTCTTGGCCTGATAATAGCCCCACTGATCGGAGGCCTGGATTTGATTCATCATCGCTTCGTTGGCGTGGCTGCCGGAGAGAAGTCCGGCGATCGCGGCCAGGACGGCGAGAATTGCGGTGCTCAGGGCGACCCACGAAATCCAGCGAGCTCCATCGTGCTCGGCTTCATGATGGATTTCCTCGTGCAGATGCTCGAGCGGAACTTCGGCTTCTTCCATTCGTGAAGCTTAACTCGGCCGGGCTCTCCGCTGCAAATGTTCTTCGGCTTCGCGCGCCCGGAACGGCAAGTGCCGATTTGATTCTTCCACTGCCTCATCGGAGCCGATATTACTATTATCCGGCGCG
>DASXNS010000243.1:0-3289 GCA_036494865.1 Chthoniobacterales bacterium
TCCAAAATCTCGTCGATGATTCCAAGATAGCGGTCCAATTCGTCGGGCGATTTCGCTTCCAAACCGGAAAGGACCGCGAGCGTTTCCTTCAATTCGTTCAAGCGCCTGGTCGCTTCGGGATTCTGATCGTGTTTCGCAACGAGGCGATCGATCTGGTCCTGGGTCCGCTCCTGGCGGCGCGTGAGCGGATTGAGCTTGGCCTGGGCTACCACCATTTCCTCATAGGACCAGCGCATCGCGATGAACTGGCAAACGAAGGGCACCTGTAATTTGCTGTTCATCTTTTTCCCCAGCTCGGTGTTTGGATGCTCTGAAAACCAGCGGGTGAAAGTGTAAACCAGCGCGAGGTTGCGATTCATGTCCTCATACTTGATGAGCGCGCCGCCCATGATGATCTGTGGAATCAAAACCAGCGGCACGATGTTGGCCGCCGTTTTCGGGTCGGCCACCAGGGAGGAGATGACAAGGCCGAGGGCGACGCCGCCCATCGCCGTCATCAACATGATGCCGAGATCGATCCAGAACATCCCGCGAATCGCCAGAATGTAATTACCTATCCAGACGAAGAGAATGCATTGGAGGAGTGCGAAAAAACCTAACGAGACGAACTTCGCGAAGACATAATAAGGCAGGCGGACGTTGAGATTGCGTTCGCGCTGGAGGACGGGACGATCGCGAATAATGTCGTCGGCACTATTCGTTAGGCCGAGGAACATCGCCACGATCAGGCTGAGAAAAAGATATGTCGGAATGTGATAGGCCGAAGCGAAATCGTACTGACCGCTATCGGAATAGCGAAGCAGAGTTGCGATGAGAAGCGCGAGAACCGGGGCGACGCCGATCGTGATGATGAGATTGGCGCGGTTGCGCAGCTTGCTCATGAATGAACGGCGCAAGAGCGTTCGCAGCTGCGTCCACTCATCACGCCAGCGCACGAAGATCCGTCGCTTATTCGTCGGTGCGGGCGGCAAGACGGGCGGCGGCCCGCGGCGAAGCGAGACAGTCTTAACGTCCTGGATCAAGCGGAAGGCTTCGTATTTGTCCCGCCAGAATTCCGGCGAATAACGGCGGGCGGCGACGAGCTGACCGCGATTGTTCTCCTCATAAATAATGTCGCCGCTGATGTCGCGGAGCGGCGTCTCCAGGACATCGAAAATAAATTCCGGCCGGGTCGTTCCGCACGAAGGACAGGCACCGAGATCGGCGCCGAATTGATGCTGATGCTCGGCCTCGGCGAAGTAACGCAACATGTCGCTGGGGGTGCCGAAAAAAACCAGGCGCCCGCCTTTATCGAACAGGATTGCCTTGTGAAACATCTGGAAAAGTTTCGAGCTCGGCTGATGGATCGTGACGATGATGATCTTGTTGTGGGCCAGCGCCCGAATGATCTCGATGACGTGCTCGGAGTCTTTCGAAGAGAGTCCCGAGGTCGGCTCGTCAAAAAGATAAACGTCCGCCGATCCGATCATGTCGAGGCCGATGTTGAGACGTTTGCGCTCACCGCCGCTCAGCGTTTTTTTAATCGGACTGCCGACGATGCTGTCGCGGCGTTCGCTCAAACCGAGCTCGATTAATTTGCTTTCGAGCCGGCGAGTCAGGTCGCGGCCGGAAAGATGCGGGGCCCGGATCGCGGCGGCGAACTGCAAATTTTCTCCGATGGTGAGATGCTCGTCGAAAGCGTCTTCCTGCGGAATGTAACTGATGTAGCCCTTGAGCTGGTCGAGATTTTCGTAAAGCGGGCGCTCGTTCAGCAGAACCTGGCCCTGGGTCGGCTGCAGTTGGCCGCCCAAGACTTTCATGAGCGTGCTCTTGCCCGAACCGCTCGCGCCCATCACGCAGACGAGCTCGCCGCGGTTAACTGTAAACGAAACACCTTCCAGCCCAATCTCGGTATTACTGAAGCGATGATTGACGTCAACCACTTCGAGCGAGCGAATGATATTGCGTTCTTCCTCGATGATCCGCTCGGAAAAATTGCAGCGGAGAAATTGTCCGACATCGATCCGGATCGTGTCGCCATCTTCGAGCGGCGCGGTGCCGCGGACGGCGGTTTTTCCCACCATGATCGGACGATCGGCTTCGATCACCTCGAGGGTGCCGACGCGTTTATCATAGTCGCAAAAAATTTTTAGCAGGACATCTCCACTCGTTCCCGGCGAAAGAAGAATGTCGTCTTCCTCGAGTAAACTCGGATTGTTCGAGACCAGATATTCCGACTTCGACGCCTTGAGCTGAAAGCGGCCACCCATCGCGCGAGCGCGCCGGCGCAAATCGAGCAAGTCCATCTCGCTGTCATTATGGAAAAGGATTTTGTCTTCGAGGGTAGCTTCCACTTCGGTGCCGGATTTCAGCTTCACTTCGTTCAGGACCGCATCGACGTCGCGCAGCGCTTTCACCCGCACCTTCAAACCGAAGGTGACTTCGAGCGCGCTTTCCCGCGAACGCGAACGCTCGAGCTGCACCTCATCCGCGTCGCGATGGACCCGCACAAAAATTTGCGGGAGGGAGACATTTTTCTTCGCGTTAAAATACGCCGCCAGCTCCTGATAGGTCAGGAATTGGTCGCCGATCAGAATCCGCTGGCCCTGATAGATCCGGCAAAAACCGCCACGCAGCAGCGGCCGCCCGCGCACCGAAACAGTCTGGCTCGTATAATTTTTCAGCAGAATCAAATCGTGATAGCGGAAAGCGAGAAGGCGGTCGTTCCCGCTCAGACTTTTCAGCGTCACGTCGGCGACACCATTCGTCCCGAAAGAAAGCGCTTCGAGCGGGGAAGCGCCGCGCTGGTAAATCGAAGTGTCGGAATCCTCCGAAGCATTCAATTGATAAACGATATCGATCGCCTGAGCGGCCATCCCGAGTTGCGACATGAAGGAGTAAAAGGCAACGACTTGTTCCTGTTTTAGACCGGCTTGCGAAATCAAATCGTAGAGCTGGACGCCGAGCATGATTTTGCGATCGGCGCTGAGCTGCACGGAAAGCTTCTGCGCCATCACGGAGAGATCTTGCTGCTCGTAAAGTGCCTGGCGAAAAAGCTGGCGCAGCTCCGAGTAGACCGCTTCGGGGTAATCGTAGCGGAGAAAGCCCAGGCTCGAATCGATTTCCTCCTCGAGCAAAACGCCATCGGCTTTCGAGAAACTGGCCAGCACCTGGATGAGAAGCGGAAGCAAATTCGGGCCCTCCGCCACGCTGCGCGGTTTGCGCATGGCGCGCCGCATCCACCGCCGGCTGCGGCGTTGGATCCGGTAGGCGAACGGGGTGACTCGCTGCACCGCGCGGTCGATTTTAT
>DASXNS010000244.1:0-9303 GCA_036494865.1 Chthoniobacterales bacterium
CGTGATGGTGAAGAGGACGAGGCCGACCATGAAGAGCGCGCGATAATGGGTGCTGCCGCGGACTACTTCGCCCATTTCCTGCGCGATGATTCCGGTCATGGTGTGGACAGGTTGAAAGATCGCGCCCAAACCCTGGCTGAAATCGGGAATCGCGATCCGGTTTCCGGCGCAGAGGAGCACGACCATCGTTTCGCCGATCACCCGTCCCAGCCCGAGAAGAACCGCGGAGACGATGCCGGATAACGATGCCGGGACCAGAACGCGACCGATTGTTTGGAGACGGTTTGCGCCCAGCGCGTAGGAAGCTTCCTTGAATCCGCGCGGGACATTGCGGAGCGCGTCTTCGGAAAGTGTGAAAATCGTCGGCACCGCCATGAGAGCGAGGAGAGAACCGGCGGTGAAAATGTTCAGCCGTTCGCTTATCGGAAAAAACGGAACCCATTTAAAGAACGAGGATTGGGAGATCGCGCGCACGACCTGGCCGACAACGGCGATTCCAAAAAATCCGAGAACTACTGAGGGAATCGCGGAGATGAATTCGATGTAAGGCTTGATTAATTTTTTTTCCTGGCGCGACGCGACTTCGCTCACATAAATCGCGGAGGAGACTCCGAGAGGCACGGCGATGATGAGCGCGACGACCGAGACCAAGATCGAACCAACCAGCAGCGGAATAATTCCATACCAATCCTGCCAGAAACTCGCCGTCACCCATTCGCGCCCGAAAAGAAACGAACTGATCGAGCGATACCACGGAATCGGCCTGTCCGCGGACCAGGTGCGCAATTTGTCGGACGCGGCCGGCAGTGCAGCGAGATATTCGCCCACCCGCGTTTTCCATTGCTCGAGATTTTTTTGTCCGGCGGGATCGGGCAGCGACGGAGCGGAAGCAAGAAGCGCGGATATTTTCGCGCCCATCTCCGCGCTGATAGATTCGTAGGCCGCCGAGCCTTTTTGCAGACTGGCCAGCGCCGCGGCACGATCCACTTCGGGCGCAACGATTCTCGCCGCTTCGGCACCCGCGCCGTTCCGCTCGAGCTGCGTTCGTCGCGCCAGCAACTCGGCTCGCGCAAAAAGCTGCTCTTTCAACGCGCTCGCTTGTTCGGTTAGGTCGGAAACAAGGCCGTGCAGGTTCTCAGCCGAATCGCTGAAACTCGTCGCAAATCGGTCGAAGGGCGCGAGCGTCGCGTTGATTTCTTCGAGGGACCCGTTTCGTTTTTCGATCGCCCGCACTTCGCGCAACCGGATGTCGCTCAGATTTCGTGAGAGCGCTTCGTGTTCCGCCGAAACAGCGCGAATGATGTCGACATATTCGAGACCAGCCTGGCGGTAGAGGCGCAGGTTGGCCAGATTCTGTCCGAAGAAACCAAACCCTTCGCGGAAAAGAAAAATCGTGATGAGCGCGAGCACGATCACGGCGACCAGCGCATTCCCGCCAAAGAACGCTTTGATGAATTGCTCCAGCGCCGCTTGCGATCGTCGCGTGGCCGAGCGCGCTGGAATTAGGGTGCGAAGATCGGCGATGCCTTCCATTGCAAATGAACATTCGCGGAATCGCCGTCCCCCCGGCAATTTCTTTTGTGTAACGTTTCTGTGACGAGACGGAAGAACGAGGTAATTACGAAGCCGGCTCTGCAACTCGATGTTGTGGAAACAACACGCTAATGGTCGTTCCTTTTTCCGGCGTACTCTGCGCTTCCACGCTGCCGCCATGCAATTGCGCGATGTGTTTCACGATCGCGAGGCCGAGGCCGGTGCCGCCGAGCCCACGGCTGCGCGCTTTATCGGCGCGATAAAATCGCTCGAAAATACGCGGCAGATCGCCTTCCCGAATCCCGATGCCTTGATCGGTGACGCTCACGCGGACACGGTCCCCCGCGGTCGCAGCGCTGAGAAAAATAACGCCGCCCGGTTGCGAATATTTCACGGCGTTATCGAGAAGATTGTAGATCACTTCCTGAAACCGATTTTCATCCGCGAGCAGCGGCGGCAAATCCGGCGCAATCTCCAGTTGCGCTTTGAGTCCTTTCGCTTGGAATCGCTTCTCCCAATCACGCGCGATCTCGCGCAGAAATTCCGCCGCCTCGATCTCCACCAGATCAAGTTCGGCTCCCGGAGATTCCAGCCGCGCCAGGCTCAGGACATCTTCCACCAGCGCGTTCAATCGATCGGAGTGCCGCTCCATTACGCCGAGAATCCGGAGCAATTCGCCGGGCGGCTGTTGCGGATCGTCCAGCAATGTCTCGAGGTATCCGCGAAAAATTGAAAGCGGCGTCCGCAATTCGTGAGAGACATTTGCCACAAAATCGCGCCGCATTTCTTCCGCCTGCCGCAGTTGGGTGACGTCGCGGAACAAAACCACCGCGCCTTCTTTTTGCGCCGAGTTCTCGCCCAGCGGCACCGCGCTCACTTCCATTTCGCGTCCCTCACTCGGACCGCGCGACATCTGAATCGATTCCCGCCGCGGCTCCGCCACCCGGATTGCTTCCATCACCAAGCGATCGATCGAGGCGTGACGAATCAGTTCCAGCAGCGGCGTCCCCGCCCCATTCTCTTCGATTCCAAAGACACGCCGAAATTCCAGATTCATCAGCCGAACCCGGCGGAGGTCGTCCACGATCACGACGCCATCAAGCAGCGCGCCGAAGACGGCTTGGACGCTGAATTCACCTTCGCGAAAACGATCTTCGAGATGCCGCTGCCGATCGTTCAAGCTCTCGAGCGCCAGTCCGATTCGCCGGGCCGATTTATTTCCGCTGATCAGGAATTTTCGCGGAGACCGTTTTGCGACAAGCTCGTTCACCAGCTCCTCCAGATCTTTCCACGGAAAAATCCAACGCCGCCACAACGCCAGCGCGCTCATGCTGAAAATCGCCGCGAGCAGCGCAAAAAAGAACCAGCCCATCGCCGCTCAGTTTTCCCGAATCCGATAGCCGAATCCGCGCACGGTCTCGATCGCTTCTGCGGCTTTTCCTAATTTTTTGCGCAGTCGCCGCACGTGCGTGTCGACCGTGCGGGTATCGATCAAACTTTCGTAGCCCCAGACTTCGTTGAGGAGCCGATCGCGCGCCTGCACTCGGCCGCGCCGCTGCATCAGCATGCTCAGCAATTTGAATTCAACACTCGTTAGGCGAATTGCTTTCCCGCCCACGGCGACGTGATGCCGGGCCGGATCGAGCACGATCAGGCCGATCGACATTTTTTCTTCCACTGCGTCCCCCTTGCCGCGACGGAGAATCGCGTTTACGCGCAAAATCAGCTCACGCGGGCTGAATGGTTTGGTGACGTAATCGTCGGCGCCAAACTCCAGCCCGACGATCCGATCGATCTCTTCCGCCTTCGCGGTCAACATAATGATCGGAATGTGTCGCGTGGTCGGATCGGTTTTTAAAACCTTGCACACTTCGAGGCCCGGCATTCTTGGCAACATCAGGTCGAGAATGATCACGGCCGGCAATTCTTCGCGTGCCTTGCGCAAACCGGAAGCGCCGTCCGCCGCGCTGCTGATGTTGAAGCCGCCGGCCTTCCGCAAATGCAAAGTGAGCAAGTCGATCACGTCTTGCTCGTCCTCGATAATCAGGATGCGGGTGCCGGCCATGGCCTCGATAGCTCTGCCGCGAGCTTGCAGACCAGCGCGGCGCTTGTCAAAGAAGGTCACATGATTGTGACAATAATCCGGGGCCGCTGACGAAACATTCCGCGATGACGTTGATTTCTTTACTCTGCGCATCTTCACTTCTGGCCGGCTTCATCGACGCGGTCGTCGGCGGCGGCGGATTAATCCAGGTTCCGGCCTTGCTCATTTTGCTTCCCGGCGTGCCAGTCGCTACGATTCTCGGCACGAATAAATTCGCCTCCTGCGCCGGAACGACTATCGCGGTGCAGCGTTACGCGCGCCATGTCGCGATCGATTGGTTCACGATCGCGCCCGCGGCGATGGCCGCTTTCATTTTTGCGTTTCTTGGCTCGTGCACCGTCACCCTGCTGAACACCGCTTTCCTTCGCCCTATCGTTCTCGCATTGCTCATCGTGGTCGCGATTTATGTTTTCCTGGTCAAAGAACTCGGCCTCATTCACCAGCCGAAACACGCGCCGAAAAAAGCGCAGTGGCTCGGATTGCTCATCGGCGCTGCGCTCGGATTTTACGACGGGTTTTTCGGACCTGGAACCGGCAGCTTCCTCATATTTTTGTTCGTCGGAGTTTTCGGTTTTGATTTTTTGGCGGCGTCGGCTTCGGCCAAGGTGATCAATTGGGCGACGAACATCGCGTCGGTCATCTACTTCGGATGGAGCGGCAACATCATTTATCATTTCGCGGTGCCGATGGCGGTCTGCAGCGTTGCCGGCGCGGCGATCGGCACGAGGCTGGCGATTGCGAAAGGGAGCCGGTTCGTGCGGATTTTTTTCCTCGTCATTGTCTGCGCTTTGATCGCGAAACTGGCGCAATCGATTTTCGCGCCGTAACATCATGCAGGATTGAAGCTGCCCCGCTATGAGTGAGAAAATCGAGAAGACCGATGCGGAATGGAAAAAGAGCCTGACGCCGGAGCAGTATCACGTCTTGCGCGAAAAGGGGACGGAGAGAGCGTTTACTGGCGAGTACGCGGAGACGCACGAGCATGGCACTTACAAATGCGCCGGTTGCGGCAATGTCTTGTTCAGCTCCGAGACGAAATATGATTCCGGCAGCGGCTGGCCGAGCTTTTCCGAGCCGATCGCGAAAGACGCTATCGCCACTGAAACCGACCGCAAGTTCATGATGACTCGCACCGAAGTGCTCTGCGCCAAATGCGGCGGCCATCTCGGTCACGTCTTTCCTGACGGACCCGAGCCGACCGGTCTGCGTTATTGCATGAACTCGGCGGCGCTGAAGCTGGAGAAGGCCTAACGAGTCGTTAGCGGGCGGAATCGCTGCCGCTATTTTTTTCCGAGTCGCTCAGTAATTTCGAGAGCTCGTCCTTCCACAAGGCCGCGACCGTGTGGCTCCCATGCCCGCGAGTCTTGTCGCTCAGCGGAATGACAACCGCGCGTCCTTTCGGCACGCGTTTGATCTCGCGTTCGAGAATGCCAAGCTCGGGCGGGTTAATTAAATCATCCGCCGAATTTACCGCGAGGAGCGGCGCTCGAATCTTTTCCAAGGCCGGGCCCGGATCGTAATCGCGCGATGCATCTACGGCGTAAAGCACATCATTGGCATCGCTGGTCTTGAAATATTCAGCGACGAACTTGTCGAGCGCCTCGTCCGTTTTCGCGAGCGTCGGCGAATCTTTCTGGCGCAAAATTGGATTGCTGCTCATGAACCAAAGCATTTCCGCCGCGGTGCGCAGGCTCTGTGGCTGCGCGGTATAATCGCCACCGCGCCATTCCGGATCGTGACGGATCGCGTCTATCACTAGCCGCCGCCAGGCGCGGTTGCGGCCGGAAATCTGAGTGGGCAAACTCGCCAGCGGCATGAGCGCATCCATAAAATCGGGGTGGGTTTCGCCCCAAAGCCAGGTGTGCATTCCGCCCATCGAAGTGCCCATCACCAGCCTCGCGTGATTCACGCCCAGTCCATCGGTGAGCAAACGAAACTGCGCCTCGACCATGTCCGCATAACCGTAGCGCGGGAATTTTGCGTGCATTCCTTCGCTCGGCCGGCTCGATTTTCCATGGCCGATTCCGTCCGGCAGCACGATGAAAAATTTCGTGGCATCGAGCGCCTGGCCCGCGCCGAAAAGTTCGCCGGCAAATTCCGGCCGGATGAATTGCGCGCCGCTGCCGGTCGTCCCGTGGGTAATGAGGACCGCGTTGCGGACCATGCCCTTCTCATCTTTTTGCGGCTTCCCGATTGTCCGGTAATGAATGCGCAGTTCCGGCAACGTCTCGCCGGAAGCGAACTTGAAATTGTGAATGACGTAGTCGCTTTCTGTCGGCGCCGGATAATCAGCCGCGCTCAGCGCGATTGGTCCGCCGATGACAATCGTGAAAAGAAAAAGAATTATTCGTTTCATTTGCAATCAGCAGTCGAACTCATCGATCTGCCGTTCAAAGTTCGTTCGACTTCGCTCCGCATGCCAAGTGCGAAAATTCACCAATCAATCGTCGCGTTCCCGGCGGGATTAACGGTCGCTTTGCGCCCGAGCAAGTGAATGAAAAGAAAATTCGCATCGCTATCGAAGAGCACTTTGCCATAGAGGACGATTTCCGCCGACGATTGAAAATCGGTCGGAAGCGATTGAAAAGCCGCCAGATCTTTTTTTTCCACCATCACCCGAACAAACGCGAAACGTTCTTTTTCCGCCGGCGCGTAATGCCAGACCGAGCTTTCGTACCAATTTGGTTTCCGGCGGCTGATTCGCTGGGCGCGGTAATTGATCCGCACTCCGACAATGCTTCCGATGAGTGACGCCTCGATTTTTTTAAGCGCGGCGACGTCGTAAGTTTGGACGCCGCTCCAAACTTTGCCCGCGATTTGGTGAGCGGCCAAGGCGTTGAAGGCGCAGGCGAAAGTGAGAAAAAGGATAAGAATTTTTTTCATGGCGGTTTGGATTTTATTCGTAACGCAGCGCTACCATCGGGTTGATCCGGATTGCACGCCACGCGGGGAGCAGAGAAGCGAGCAGCGCGATGCTGACCATTAAGAGCGCGACTTCGAAATATGTGGCCGGATTTGCCGGACTGACTCCGAAGAAAAGGCTGGAAAGAAAACGGCTGAGGGCGATGCCCGCGGCCACGCCAATAATTATGCCGAGCGCCGCCATGCGAAAACTTTCGCTCAACACCATCCCTAAAACATTTTTTGTTTGCGCGCCCAGCGCCATCCGAATCCCGATTTCCTGTGTGCGCTGCGCGACCAGCGATGAAAGGACGCCGAAAAGTCCGATCGAGGCCAGCACCAGCGCCAGACCCGCAAACGTGCTCATGACGAACGATTCGAAGCGCCGCTGGCTCCGGTCCTCACCGAGCACTTGTTCCATAGTCCGCACTTCGAAAACCGGCAGATTTTTGTCGAGCGACCCGATCTGACTTTTCACACTCCCGATCAGCGCCTCCGGATCGGACCGACCGCGCACGGCAAGCGTAAGCTGGGTGTAATCGATCATCGGTTTCGTGATCTCGGGCCGGGTTCCGCTTTCGAGCGACTCCTGATGGGTGTCCGCGACAATGCCGATGACGGTGAAAACAATCGGCGGGGAGTTGGCTTTCGACGGTATGCTGCGGAGATGTTTTCCGAGCGATGACTCGTTAGGCCAAAGATGTTTTGCCAGGGTCTGATTGATTACGAGCACCGGCTCCTTGTTCGCCAGTTCCTGCGCGGTGAAATTGCGGCCGGCGATCAGACGGATGCCGATGGTTTCAAAATAAGAGGGCGTGAAAATCCCGCGCATATCGGCGGTCGGCTCGCTTCCTCGCGGCGGCGTTGGTTGACCGTCGATGACAAATCGCATCATGCGCAGACGCGTTAGCGGCAGACCATCGGAAAAGCTGGCGCTTTGGACGCCGGGCAGCGCCGAGATTTTTCCCAGGGCCTGGCGGCAAAAATCGGCGATCTGCGTTTCGTTAGCGTAATGCGAAGCCGGCATGCTGAATTTCATCGTCAGCAAATGGTCGGCCCGAAATCCAGGATCGACGTTCAAAACGGCGAGAAGGCTTTTCATCATGAAACCGGCGCCGACGAGAAGGACGCAGGCGAGCGCGACTTCCGCGACGACCAAAATGCGGCGCATCCGCCCGGCGGAGAAAGTTGATTGCGCGCCACGAGTCCGATTGAGCAGCGCGCTCACGCCGGTGCGCGCCGCCTGGAGCGCGGGCGCGATGCCGAAGAGGACACCGGCCGCAATCGAAACCAGGATCGAGAAAAACAGGACCGCAAAATTGAGATGAATATCTTCCGGTCGGTTAATGCCGGCCGGCTTGAGCGCGACAAGCAGTTTGATTCCCGGATGCGCCAGGCCGAGGCCCAGCGCCGCACCGGCGCCGCTCAAGAGCAAACTTTCCGCGAGCAACTGCGAGACTAACCGGCCGCGACCGGCGCCGAGCGCTTTGCGGATCGCCATCTCTTTTTGCCGCGCGGCTGCGCGCGAGAGCATTAGGTTCGCGATGTTCGCGCACGCGATCAGCAACACGAAGCCGACCGCCGCGAGCATCACGAGAAGATCGCGCCGCAAATCCTGACCGACGTCTTCGACGCGGACCGGGAAAACATTGATGCCGAAGCCGGCATTCTGGGCCGGATCTTGTTCGGTGGAATGCCGCGCGATCGCATCCATTTCCGCGCGCGCTTGCTCGAGCGAAACATTTTCGCGCAGCCGGCCATAGACCTGCATTTTGCGCCGGTTCGCTTCGACCGGATTCGCCGTCGCGGAAGAATCGTACGGAACCCACAATTTCGGCGCGTGTTGTTCCTGGCCCTCGCGCGCAGCCGGCAAATGAAATTCCGGCGGAAGCACGCCGATAATCGTGTAAACGATGTCGTTGAGCGTGAGCGTTTGGCCGAGAGCGGTTCGTTCGCTGCCGAAATGGCTTTTGAAAAATGCGTTGCTCAGGATCACGACGTGGTCGCGATCGCTTCCGGCCGCATCAAAATTGCTCCCAACTTGAGGCCGCACGCCGAAAAGACTGAAAATATTCAGAGATGCGCGCGCGCCCTCGATTCTTTCCGGCTCAGGGCCGCTGGTGAGATTGAAGTTCGCGTCTTCAAATCCGCCGATGACCTCGAACTGCGTCGCCTGCCGGACCCATTCCAGGAAATTAGTGTAGGCGACCGGAACTCGTTCTCCGATCGCCGCGCCCAGGGCGGGATTTTTTTCCCAGATCATCACGACCCGGTTCGCATCGCGCAACGGGAGGGAGCGGAGCAAAACCGCATCGACCACGCTGAAAACGGCTGCAATCGCGCCGATGCCCAGGCCGAGGACAGCGATGACGGTGAGCGCAAATCCGGGCGACTTGCGCAAAACACGCAGACCGAAACGCACATCCGCGAGGAAGTTTCGCATCGATTAATCTGACAGGGGCGCGGAAAAAAATCGAGGAAAGTCCGGGGTTGATTGCGAAAAACATTTCTCTTCGAAAGAGGATATGCAAATTATCCTTAACCGCGCCGTTGTTTTGAACCAGAGGCCAGCGCAGCAGAATGCACGAAAATTCCAAGCCGTTCGATCCAAACGAACCGCTGCCCGGCGACCCGGAGGCGTTGGATGAGTTTCTTGTTTTTGGCAGCCGCGCAACCCGCCGTCGTTTTTTAAAACAGGTCGCCGGAACTGGCGCTGCGATCACTTTCGGGCCGACTTTGATGCAGATGGGATCCGCGCAGGCAGC
>DASXNS010000245.1:0-4881 GCA_036494865.1 Chthoniobacterales bacterium
TACACCCCCCCGCGCGTAGCCTTGCCACTGCCAGCGGTTGCGGCCGACTGCCGACCCTAAGAGTGCCCGGCTGAAAAACCGGCTGGGTCTTATGAGTTTACTTCAAACTGGCGCGGACCGCTTCTAGTTGTCCGGCAGAGCCAAGCTTCTCGTTCTTGTGCGCGATGAACTTCGCGTATTCCTCGACGAAGATTTTTCCCGGCGGGCGAAAATCGAACTCGGCCGGATGATCGCGAAAATATTCCCGATGCACCCGCGTCCAAACCAAACGGCCATCCGTATCGATATTCACTTTCGTGACGCCCAGCTTTGCGGCTGGCAAATATTCATTCTCGTTCACACCGCGGGCCGAAGGATCCAACGTACCGCCAGCCGCATTGATCCGCTGCACTTCTTCCACCGGAACACTCGAGCTCCCGTGCATCACAATCGGCATGCCCGGAATCAGCTTTTTGATTTCCTCGATCACTTCGAAATGAAGACTTTGCTGCCCTTTGAATTTGTAGGCGCCGTGACTGGTCCCGATCGCCGCCGCCAGCGAATCGCATCCGGTCCGTTTCACAAATTCGACCGCTTCCTGCGGATTCGTCAGCGAAGCATGACCTTCGTCAACTTTGATGTCCTCTTCCACTCCGCCCAATTGCCCGAGCTCCGCTTCGACGCTGATTCCTTTAGTGTGGGCGCGATCGACCACTCGCTTCGTGATCGCGATGTTTTCCTCAAACGGCTCGTGGCTCGCGTCGATCATGACCGAACTGTAAAAGCCGGATGCAATGCAATCGTAACAGGTTTCCTCGTCGCCATGGTCGAGATGAACCGCAAAAATCGCCTCGGGAAACATCTCCTCGGCGGTGCGAATCATTGCCTCCAGCATTCGCTTGTCCGCATATTTTCGTGCGCCTTTCGATAATTGAATAATAAACGGCGCCTTGCTTTGGACGTTGCCGCGGAACAGCCCGAGCAGCTGCTCCATGTTGTTAATATTGTAGGCGCCGACGGCAAACTTTCCGTAAGCCACTTTGTAAAGTTGAGCAGTGGTGACGATCATTTCTCTTTAAGCCTGGTTTGGATTTCTGCGCTGGCCAGCGGGGATCGCAAGCCTAAATCGAAAACCCTGAATCCGAAACAAAAAGCTCAGTGTCCGTTTGGACTAGCCGGCAGGATCACGCTGACGGAGGTGCCATGCGGATTGGACTCGATATCGACCCGGCCGTTGTGATCGAACACGGTCCGTTTCACAATCGGCAGTCCCAATCCCATCCCGCGCGCTTTCGTTGTGCAAAAGGGAGAAAAGATTTTTTCTTTCAGCTCGGGTGAGATACCGCGGCCATTATCCTGCACGGTCACAACCACGCCGCTGGCGTGTTCCCCTTCGCGAATTGGTTTCGCCGCCAGCGTGATTCGCGGTTTGCTTTGGCCCGAGGTCGCTTCAGCCGCGTTAGCCACGAGATGAGCGAAGGCTTCGGTGAGCGCGGTTTCATCACCCATGATTTTGGGCAAGTCGTTAGGCAAAGTCGTGTCGATGGCTACCCCATTTTTCGCGACGCGCTCTCGCGCGAGCTCGATCGCGCGTTTGACGGAACCGCGGAGATCGATCGGTTTCATCACCAGCTCGGAAGGATGGGCGAAGTTGTTAATCTGGGTGATAATTTTATCGAGCCGATCGATTTCCTGAACGACGATTTCGTTAAAATCTTTTCGGAAATCCGCGTCATCGAAACGTTCCGGCAGTAATTGGGCAAAGGTTTTGATAGCGACGAGCGGGTTGCGAATTTCGTGCGACATGCTTGCAGCCAGATCAGTCCAGAACGCAGCGCGATCCACAAGGTCCTCTTTTTGACGCAGGTTATCCGCGACGGTTACATCTTCGACGACGGCGACGGCCCCGAGCGGATTGGTCTCATCGAGTAAGCGCCGGGTTTCCACGGCAAGCGAACGCCGGCTGCCCGGATCGGTCCAGCGCTGAACCGGAATATTTTCTTTCGTCTCCAATGTCTGGCGCAGCAGAGTGGCCAGGCGACTGCCCACGGCTTCGATCGGCTTGTTCAAAACATCGCCGGCGGCGACATCAAAAATTTTCTCGGCCGTAGGATTAACCGATTGGATAATGGCTTGCTCATCGATCGCGATGATGCCCGGCGGAATCGATTTGAGCAGCGTCTCCGCGAGTGTTTTCTGGAGGGCGACTTCCTCGTAAAGAAGTGCGTTTTCCAAAACAGTGGAGACGTTTTCGGCGAGAACCATGAGACTTTCGAGGTCGTCGTAATCGAAACGTTGCCCGGTAATGCGGTGACCAAAAAAAAGCCAGCCGATGATGCTGCCGCGCGCGTGGAGCGGGACGATGACCTCCGCGCCGAAAGTGTCGAGGGCGCGGCGGAGGAGCGCGCGCTGGGTTGGATCGGTGGTTTGAGCGAGGTTGCTTCGGCTAATCAGATGGGCGTGCAATTCTAACCAGCGCACCAGGCCATCGCGCTCTTCAAATTCAAAATCGGCAGTTTCCGGAAGACAACGCAACCCGGCCCGAAGCCGATAACGATCGCCTGCTCTGATTTTTGAAAAAATGCCAGCGCGTCCGACTCCGGCGGCTTCCGCCACACCTTCGACCACGTTCGCGAGCAACGCCTCGACGTTGCCAAAGCGCCGGAAAACGTGTGGAAACCGCAAGGGCATCGAGCCGCGCCGTTCTGCATTCGCCTCGATCCGGCGAGGCGGCTCGGGAAGCGACGGAAGAGATTGCTCGCGCAAGTCCCTGTTTTCTTGCAGGACGCGAAGGTATTCGAAAGCACGGGTGACGAGCGCCTGAAAGCGCCGCCGCTCGAGTTGGAAATCTTCGGCAGCGTAGATGCCCGATTGTTCCGCGTCGCGCAAAGGTTCGGAGCGCGGCGTGCCGAGAGCAACGATCAATATCTCCGGCCAGCCAGTTTGAATTTGTTCGACGAGATCGCGGCCCTCTTTCGCGCGCAAATCGAGAAGAAGAAGCGCCGGCCCGGCCTGCTGCAGAACCACATCTAGGCGATCCGGTTCTTTTACGTGGCGCACTTGCGTGACCGCAGCGAGAAAAGCTTTGATGCGCCGGACGAGATCGGCGTCCTGCGAGTAGAGAATGCAAACAGGCGAAAGCTTCACGTCGCCGGCACCTCCTGTTTGAAACGGACCAGCGGCAGCAAAATATGGAACGACGTTCCTTTGCTGAGTTCGCTCTCGACTTCAATCTGACCGCCATGTTCCTGGATGATTCCGTGCACGACAGAAAGCCCCAGCCCGGTGCCGTAATCCTTCGTCGTGAAAAATGGATCGAAGACGTGCGCGAGATCCTCACTTTTAATCCCTTCGCCGTTATCGCGAATCGTGACCCGCAACGCTTCATGCGCATCTCCGTTACTGCCGGCGATCGCGCCTAGCCATTCATCGGCTGGAAGAATTTCCGTGCCGACGTTTAGCTCGCCGCTGGTTTTCATCGCGTCGATGGCGTTGAGAAAAAAGTTAAGAAAAACTTGTTCGAGCTGATCCGCATCAGCGCGGATTGTATCAACATCTGCCCCCCAAAGACGAGTTAATTTGATTTCTTTTTGATAAAGACGATGGCCGAGAAGCTGGAGCGATTTCTCCAGAACGTTGTGGATGTGCACCGGTTTCAGGAGCGGCTTGGCCGGCCGGGCGAAACGAAGCAGCTGATTGACGAGCGAGTCGATCCGATCGATCTCGTGCCCGATCAGGTTGGAGAAAGTTTCGCGGAAATCGGAGTCCTGATAACGCTCCGGCAAGAGTTGCGCGAACGTTTTTATTGAGACGAGCGGATTCTTGATTTCGTGGGCCATTCCGGCGGAGAGGGTGCCGAGGCTGGCGAGCCGATCGCTGCGGCGGATCTGGAGCTCGAGCCGTTTCAGCGCGGTGATATCGGTGAGGACGACAAGCGCGCCGAGAACTTCGCCTTGTTGTCCATGGAAGATCGAACTGCTAGCGCGCACCACGACACTGCCCTCGGCCGAATCCAGGACCAGCTCGCGGTTTTCCTGGCGCTCGCTGGAGCGCAGCGTCTCCCGGACCAAATCTCGCAAAGCTGCCGGTAAGACCTCGATCGGGCGGTCGAGTAAATCTTCGGATTTCGAGCCGGTCACCTCTTCCGCTTCATGGTTGCAAACGGTGATTCGGCCATCCGCGCCGGCGGCAATTACACCTGTCGTTAGGTTCTGCAGCAGAATTTCGTTATAAATTCTGGCGTTCTGAACTTCCGTGAAAAGCTGGGCGTTATCGATCGCCACAGCGAGCTGGCCGCACAAAACCTGGAGGGCATTTTGCTCGACGCTTCCGTAGATTCGTCCGGATATTCGCGGGCCGAGCAACATCACCCCGGCCAGATGTTCGCGCGAAAAAATTCCCATCACCACCGCGATCTGGAGTGCGCCCATTTGGCGGATCACGCGGCCAAGCTCCGGGGTAGCTCTGACGCGATGGAGTTCATCCAATACGATTGGTTCCTTGGTCAATTCTAACTGGGCGATCATTGCTTGGTCGCGGCTCAAATCGAGCGTCCCGACTTTTGAGCCAGCCTGGATGACGGGATAGTGCTGGAGATAAACGTCCTTGTTCGGAAGGAGAATGAAAACACGGTCGGTGCCCGCTGCATCGCCGATTGTTCTTGCGAAGCGCTCCAGCAAATCCTGCAGGGTAGTGACGGATTTCAGAATGTCTGCCGCCTGATTCATGGTCGCGCGAAAATCCAACCCACGAGTTCCAATGAAAAGTCGGTTAGCCAATGTTTGCGAGACACCACGAGCGGGGGCCATCGCGAACGCCACAACTACGGCCGCAACCAAATGGGCGAGGGATCCACCTCCTCCTTGCCCAAGGATCGGTGCGAAAACAGAACGAACGAGCCAC
>DASXNS010000246.1:0-3631 GCA_036494865.1 Chthoniobacterales bacterium
GATTCTGTAACCGTTCACTTTCCGAGCGCGCACTTGCATCCTGCGCCCGCAACCCCATGCAACCCAACAGCGAGATAATAACCCCGACAGTGATTTTCATTTTCATAAGAGAATTAGCCGAGTTTTACGTGCGGATTTAGAGCGGCCTTGTCCCCGGAGGTAAAGCAAAAAAAGAAAGAAAGTTAAAAATTTTCCTTTCCGTAACATTCGAAACCAGATTCAGTCCTTCTGTTCTTATGGCATTCTTCGATCGCGAACGCAGTATCGCCGGTCCCGATTATAATCGCTGGCTCTTTCCGCCGGCTGCCCTGGCGGTCCATCTTTCCATCGGACAGGTCTACGCTTTCAGCGTCTTCAAATTGCCGCTCACCAAAATCATCGGCATCACCAAGTCGGTTCCCGGCGATTGGACTCAACCGCAGCTTGCCTGGATTTTCAGCCTCGCGATTTTCTTTCTCGGCGCGTCCGCGGCGATTTTTGGCCGCTGGGTGGAACGGGTCGGCCCGCGCAAAACGATGTTCACAGCCGCGCTTTGTTTCGGCGGCGGCTTCATCATCTCCGCGTTCGGCGTTTGGTTGCACCAGCTTTGGATCATCTATCTTGGGTACGGCGTGATCGGCGGTTGCGGGCTCGGCCTCGGCTATATTTCGCCGGTCTCGACATTGGTGAAATGGTTTCCCGATCGGCCCGGGATGGCGACCGGCATGGCGATCATGGGCTTCGGCGGCGGCGCGTTCATCGGCTCAAACCTGAGCCTGTTTCTGATGGATCATTTCAAGACCGCGAACAACGTCGGCGTCGGCCCGAGCTTTTTCGCCATGGGCCTGATTTACTTTTGTTTCATGGTTTTCGGTTCACTCATCGCCCGCGTCCCGGCAGAAAATTGGAAGCCGGCCGGCTACGTTCCACCCACCCACTCCCATGGTCTGATCACGATTGCGAATGTCACCGTCGATAAAGCGTGGCGGACTCCGCAATTTTGGCTGCTCTGGATCGTCCTTTGCTTCAACGTTACCGCCGGCATCGGCATTCTCGAGCAAGCCTCGCCGATGATTCAGGAGATGTTTCCGGGCAGAGTATTGGCGGCGGCGGCTGGCGGTTTCGTTGCGTTGCTTAGCCTATTTAATATGGCCGGCCGTTTCTTGTGGGCGTCGCTCAGCGATTACATCGGGCGCAAGGCCGTTTACGTAATTTATCTCTTGTTAGGCGCGATTCTCTATTGCCTGATCCCGTTCGCCGGTTACAGCGGCAGCGTTATTTTCTTCGTCGCAGTTTGCGTTGTTATTCTCAGCATGTACGGCGGTGGTTTCTCCACCATTCCCGCCTATCTAAAGGATTTGTTTGGCGTCATGCAGGTGGGCGCCATCCACGGACGGTTGCTCACCGCTTGGTCGGTCGCGGGTGTTCTCGGGCCGGTCCTCGTGAATTACATTCGCGTCTATCTTAAAGACCGCGGCGCAACTGGCGTGGGTCTTTACGCGCCGACGATGTATTTGATGGCGGGATTGCTCGTCATCGGATTAATCTGCAATCTCATGGTGCGCCCGGTGGACGAACGGTTTTATTATCGGCCGGGAGATTCGCAGTCCTAAACAATTTATGTCTGCGCAAAACGAAACCAGCGGCAACGGCCTTCGGCTTTTTCTCTACTGGTTCGTCGTCGGCGTGCCGCTCGTCTGGGGCATCTGGACCACGATATTGAAATTGCCCGCGCTCTTTAAGTAAGGCGCGGTTGCATTAGCCGGTTTGCCGCTCGTTCGCCGGAAAATCGAGCGCCACTCGTTCGATGTGTGAATAAATGTTGAAGGTCGGCTGACGTAAAAATCCGATCAACGTCTGGGCGCTTTCCCTCGCGAAGTTTACCGCCAGAGTCGAAGGCGCAGAGACGGACGCGACGATCGGAATTCCTGCCGCCAGCGCTTTTTGGACGATCTCGAGCGAGGAACGTCCGCTCACGAGCAAAACATGATTTCGCAACGGCAGAAGACTATCGAGAAACGCGCGGCCGATCGCTTTATCCACAGCGTTATGACGGCCGATGTCTTCGCGTATCACCACGAGATTGCCCTTCAGATCGAAGATCGCTGCTGCGTGAATGCCGCCGGTCCGCGAGAAATTTCCCTGTGCCTCGCGAAGACGCTCCGGCAACGCGAGAAGTTGCGCGCTCTCGATCTGAATCCGCGTTGAGGAATCAATCGGCGCAAATTGTTGGCGGA
The DNA here is from genome assembly GCA_036494865.1 of Chthoniobacterales bacterium. Lineage (GTDB taxonomy): Bacteria > Verrucomicrobiota > Verrucomicrobiia > Chthoniobacterales > UBA10450 > AV80. The sequence goes on from DASXNS010000246.1 coordinate 2,217, forward strand.
TAAATTCGATGCTGGTTTTTCCGCAGAGCCCGCAGCTCGTGGAAATTGTACCGAAACGATGCGCCGCCTTTGGATTAAATTTTGCCGTCGCCGCCAGGGCGACGTTGAGCACGTTGCCGAGCGAGGCCGGCAGCTCGCAGTGCGCCATCTCGCGCAAATCGCCGCGCGCCCGCACGATTCCCTCGGATAAAAGAAAACCCGCAGCGAGTTCCTCGTCGTTTCCCGGAGTGCGCATCGTGACTGCGAGCGGATCCTGGCCGATCCGGATTTCGAGCGGTTCCTCCACCGCGACTTCGTCCGTCACCCACTCGTAATTTCCCTTCGCATCGCGTCGAATGACGCTGCCCGCGCCGATTCCTTGCCGCTCCGCTTCCGAGAGATCCATCGGAAATAATCGCACGAAAGAACCAAGCGGCGAAGCGTTCGCGGAAGATTGAGCAGGTGATATTGTTAGGCGTGGAAATCGCGCATTTGTATATTTCCCCGGCTCATAATTATTTCGGACATCACGGCCGGCCGGCGGACAATCATCCCAGCGTGGAGGTCGCCCAAATAGACTGCGTCGCCGGTCACGGGATCCGCGGCGATCGCTTTTTCGATTACAAAGATGCCTACAAAGGCCAGATCACTTTTTTTTCCGAGGAGATTTATCGCGCTCTTTGCGACGCTTTGGAATTGCAGAACGTTGCGCCATCCGCGCTGCGCCGGAATGTGATTACGCGCGGGATCGATCTGAATGACTGGATCGGGGTCGATTTCGAAGTGCAGGGAGTGCAATTCCAAGGGACGGAAGAATGCCGGCCATGTTACTGGATGGACCAGGCTATCAAGCCGGGCGCGCACCAATTTTTGAAAGGTCGCGGCGGATTGCGCGCGCGGATTTTGACCGATGGGGAACTGCGGGTCACCCAGCTGGTGGCGGCGAGTTGAATGACCTTCAGCGCTGTCCTGCTCGCTGGCGGCGAGTCGAGTCGGATGGGGACGGATAAGGCGACACTCGTCTTCGCTGGCGAACCGCTCTGGCAGCGGCAGCTTGGGCTTCTGCGCGAAATCGGCGTGGAAAAAATTTTCGTCTCCGCTCGCAACGAACGGCCGTGGCGACCGGCCGAGACGGAATTACTTCTGGACAGAGTTCCGTCGCGCGGCCCAGGCAGCGGCCTAACGAGAGCTTTGGAGCAAATCCAAACTTCGCATTTGCTCGCCCTGGCGGTGGACATGCCGTTTATCACCGCAGCGCATCTTCGTTTCGTTTGCGATCTTGCCGGGCCAGGCTGCGGTGTTCTTCCTATGATCGATAAACGGGCCGAGCCGCTCGCTGCAATTTACCCGCATGAAGCAGTCGATTACTTTCGCGCGGCGCTCGCCGGCGCGGACCACTCGCTGCAAAAAGTGACGCGCGCGCTGATTGAGGCTGG
>DASXNS010000247.1:0-1563 GCA_036494865.1 Chthoniobacterales bacterium
ATCGCGGCGTTGACCGCGTGCATTTGCGCGGGCGTGATTTTTTCCGCGATGCCGAGTCGTGCGCGAAAAGTTTCGTCCACTTCCGCGGAGCCGAGCAGCTGAAAAGTCATTTCCTCGCAGCCTGCGCGATAGACATTGAAAAGCGGCGCGCCGGGAAATCGCGCCTGGTTTTCAAACAAGCGCAGTGGCTGGCGATCCTTGCGGAAGGCGGCGCGGAAGCGCGCGGTCTGTTTCCGCGCGAATTGCACCACCCGCAGCTTCGTGATCATGATCGACCAGCTGAAGACGGAGACGACGCAAAGCAGCGCGAGCACGATCTTGCCGGCGATCGTGGAGTGTTCGAAGGCGAAGAGAAGACCGCCGGCCGCGAGAATCGTCGGAAGTTGCATGTGCGCCAACTAGCTAGAGTAATAACGAGCTTTCCGCGGAAGGAAAGGGCGATGCATCAAGCCCTCAGCTTGGCCGGATAAGTCGGGCGCCACCTCGCAGCCAGGATGAAACCGAATCCCAGAAGGATAACGAAAAACGAAAAAAACTGGCCGCGGGTAAACATGCCAATCAAGGGCGCATCCGGTTCGCGAAAATATTCCACCACGATCCGGAAGATAGAATAGCAGATCATGAACAGCCCGGTCAGGAATCCATTCGGTGTCCGCGCGCGGGTGCGGACGAACCATAAAATCACGAAGAGCGCGACGCCCTCGAGAAGCGCTTCGTAAAGCTGTGAGGGATGGCGCGGGGAAAGAATACTGCGCAGAATCCTCGCGATTTGCCGATTGGAATGGAGCGCCTGAATGATCGCTTCGGGAGAACTGAGGGATGGATCGACTTGCTGGCAGGCGAGCAAGGCGCGGTCAGCTTCCACAGGATTTTCCAGCAACTCCTTCGGGAATTGCATCGCCCAGGGAACGCTCGCGATTCGGCCGTAGAGTTCGCCATTGATGAAGTTCGCGCAGCGCCCGAGGAACAAACCGATCGGAACGGCCACGACGAGATTGTCGCCGAGGTTCGGCCAGGAAATTTTGTGGCGACGCGCATAGTAAAGCGTGAAGAGGACGACCCCGAGCATTCCTCCGTGACTCGACATGCCGCCTTCCCAAACGCGTAAGATCGAAACCGGATCGCGCAACATTTCCGGTCGATAAAAAAGGACATAGCCGAGTCGGCCGCCGATCATCACTCCGAAGAGCGCGACGAAGGTGATGAAGTCGCCAACCTGCGAAACCTTCAGATCGGAGTAACCGCGTTTTGCGAGATGGACGAGCAGCGCGAACCCGCAAATAAACGCGAGCACGTAGGCCAGCCCGTACCAACGCGGGCCCACATTATCCCAGAGCCTGAAAATGAACGGGTCGAGATCGTGGAGGTAATACGAAAGCATTCGGCGAGGCGATACTCAGCGAAGTTGGAGTGGGCGGCAATAGAGGGAATCCAAATCACCAAGCTCCAAGCTCCAAGCACCAGAGAAATTCCAAAAGGCAAACATCGGAACGGTTAGGGAAGGTTTTGGAGATTGATTATTGGTGCTTCTTTGGAGCTTGGGGTTTGGTGCTTGGTGCTTCC
>DASXNS010000248.1:0-7734 GCA_036494865.1 Chthoniobacterales bacterium
TCAGCGTCGCCAGGAGCGCGGATTCATAGGTGTTCGGCGGATCGAGATGGTATCCGGCGATCGTGGTCGCGTCGGGACCGTCAACCCAGTCGTCGCTCGTCGCGAGCAGCGCGTTATTCGCGTCATAAAGGGACATGGTCGGATCAGTGAGCGGTTTCTCGATGCCCTGCGCGCGCAAAGAATGACCGATCCCGCGCAAGATCATCGTCGCCGGCTGGCTTCCTTGAACAATGAAGCCGCCGATCAGCACGTTGTCGCCCGTTCCGACAAAGGCGCGGGTCGATAAGTTCACAAGATTAGGAGCGGGAACGGAGTTTTGATAAGCCGGACCATTCGAGTAAAGACTTCGAGCGCCGGCGATGTCATCGGGCTGAAGCGAATCGATATCGCTGATCATGGAATTCATGATCGCGGCTACATTTTGTTTTGGAGTCGCTTGATCGGGATGATCGAGCCCGATGACGTGACCGAATTCATGGAGCGCCACGCGATGAAAATCGACGGCTGACTGGAGCGGGCCGCGATAGGAGTCAAAGGTTATGGCCGAATTAAAAATCGTATCCGCTTCCAGCATTGGCGACCCCGGGCCGTAAGTGGTCAAGGTCACCGCCAGCACGCCGCTTCCAAATGTATCGCCGTAGACTGTGTCGGAAAGCGAGACCGACGTATCTCCATCCGAACCCGCGGGCGGCAGCAGGGAATTTTGATCAACGGCGAATTTCATGTGGTTGAGATACTGGTTCCAGATTTTGAGCGCGTCTGCGGCCGATTCGCCTAACGAGTGGAAGCCATCCTGAAACGTGTGGGTCCCGGGCGGGAGAGAAAGATGCATCACCACGGTCCGGTTCGGCGTCCAGGAGGCGCTTTCCAGCGCGTAGCCGTAAGCTGCCGCGCCGCCGAGCGCAGTGAGGGCAACGATCGCGAGCGACAAACGATTCTTCATGGGGAAAAATTATACGGGAAACGTAGAAGATTAGATCGACTAATCCTTCCGCACAAGCCGGAGCCGCGCGCTGCTCTCAAATTTTCCGCGATTGAATTTCCGGCAGCAATCCAGACAGGCAACCGCTCGTTTGATCCGGCGCACGCGCGGGAATTCTTTTCCGCAGCGGGGACAATCATAAAGATAACGGCGCGCCGGCCGCTGAATCGGAAAAGGCAGGGCGTGACAGCGCGATTCATCCGCGATGCCGAGATCGCGGCATGCCTTTTTCCATTCCGCTCCATGCGGAGAGACGCGGCGCCGGCCGGCGCGAAATTGAGCGAGCAAATGCGCCAGCTCGTGCCGCAGTGTGCGATCGATTTCCGCCGCGTCGTGTTCCCGCAAACGCGGGTTGAGCGATACGAGTTTCCTGCGAAAATCGGCGCGGCCCGCAGCGCTGAAAAGCCGCGCGTTCCATTCCACCTGGACCGTGCCGGCAAGATCCGCGGCGTCGAGTTCGCGCAAGATTCCCCGCGCCTTTTCCTCGAGTGCGGAATCGCGGCCGAGGACCACCAGCGACGGCGCACTGGGAAAAATCAGATCGAGTTGTTTGAATTGGTGCATGGTTTTTCCGCTATCGTGTCGTCGAGCGAAATCTCAGGTTGAGTGGAAACCACGTTTCGAAAAGATAGCGTTCAGGCCGCCGAAAAAAGCTGAGTATTGGTTCTCATCCATGCGTCTTATTGTTTGCTCAGTCGCCGGAACATCCAGTAGCCGAGGACAAGAAAAAGCGCGTTCGGAAACCAAACCAGAAGTTCAGGATGAAGCTTCGCGTTCGCGCGCAATGTGTCGGCCACGATGATAAAGAGAAAATAGAAAACGCCGATGACCATGCTGACTGCGAAACCAAAAGAAGTTTCGCGCCGATGGGCAGTGATGCCGAGGGGGACGCCGATGAAAGCGAAGACGACGCAGGCGAGGGGAAATGAAAACCGTTTGTTGATTTCAGTGCGGCCCGAGCTGCGCAGTTTCGGATCGGTGTCTTTCAACTGGTCCATAAGCTGTTCCAGCGAAAGCATCGACCGGCCTGGGCGCCGTTTTTCTTTCTCGTACAATTCCTCCAGACCGATCGGGAGCGTGCCTTCGGCCACCGTCACACCGTCGCGGGTCCGATCCAGATCGTAAGGATTTGGTTCATAACGCTCCATGTAACGAGCGCCGTACAAATGCATCAGGACGCGTTTGTTTTCCAAATCCGCCTCCAGCATTCCCGAACGCGCGTGAGTCACGCGCATCGGCATCGAGTTCTCGTTCAACTCCCACACCAGGATGTTCTCCAAGGTGTTGCCGTCTTTTTTTCCGACGTAAATTTTGTGGTTCGGAAATTGATCGATCACCTGATCGCTGCCGAAGAGCGCCATTGGATTGTGCGTCGCGAGATTGAACACCGTGCTCCGCATTTCTTCCTGGGCCGCCGGCGCCACCGCGAGATTGAGCCAAAGCGAAATCGCCGTGCAGGCAATGGCAATCCCCACCAGCGGAATGCAAATCCGAGTAATGCTCACTCCGTTGGAGCGGAGCGCGGTTAATTCGTTGTCCGCCGAAAGCCGACCGAAAACGAGAAGGACCGCCGTGAGCAGGCCCCACGGAATTGTGAAGATGAGCGAGAACGGCAGAACGTAGGCGACAAACCCAATCACGTATTCCACCGGCACCTCGTGATTGACCAGAAGCGGGAGCAGCTTGCGAAAAATATTGCCCACGATCAGGACAAAGCTGAGCACGACGATCGCGAAAAATAGATTCACGAGCAGCTGCCGGCTGACATAGCGGTCGATGATGTTCATCCTTGCTCTTTTTTAATTCGATACTGTCGCAGTAACAAGCGGCCGCCGCAAAACAGTCCGCGCTCTCAGACCCGCGCGGCAGCCTTTGCTTCCCGGCGAAGTTTGCTACCTTGATGGCCGAGTGAGCCGGGAGATTTACGACGTCGCGATCATTGGAGGCGGACCCGCCGGAAGCACCGCCGCCGCATTGCTCGGGCGGGCGGGACGTCGGGTGGTGGTGCTCGAGCGGGAAAAATTTCCGCGCTTTCATATCGGCGAATCGCTCCTGCCCTTCAGCATGCAAGCGTTCACCCGCCTCGGCTTGCATGAAAAATTCGCGCGGGCGGGTTTCATGGAAAAATTTGGCGGCGAAATCTACGGCGCCTGCAGCGCAGAAGGGGTAAGATTTTATTTCGAAGACGGCTTCCGTTCAAAAACCGACCGCTCCTATCAGGTCACGCGCGCGGACTTCGATAAAGTGCTGCTCGATCACGCCGCCGAGAATGGCGCCGAAGTGCGCGAAGAAACTTCCGTCGAGACGATCGCTTTTTGCGATGATTCAATTCTTTTGCGTTGCTCTTCCAAGGGCACGGATCCGCAGGAAATTGAGGCCCGTTATGTCATCGATGGGAGCGGGCGCAATTCCGTTTTGGGCGCGCACTTGAAGCTGAAGAAAAACTATGAACATCTTCAGAAAATTTCTCTTTTCGCGCATTACGATGGCGTAGCGCGCGCGGAAGGCCGCGATGGCACCCTTACCCGGATGGTGCGCGCAATCGATCGCTGGTTTTGGGTTATTCCGCTGACTGCGACCCGCACCAGTATTGGCGTCGTGCTCGACAACTCGGTGTTCAAAAAAGCGCGCTCAAGTCCGGAAGAATTTCTGGAGAAAGCGCTCGAGGAACAACCGCTTCTACGCAATTGCATGCGTGAGGCCGAACGGGTGACGCCGGTTCGAACGGCCGCCGATTTTTCTTATCGGAGCACCCGGCTGGCCGGAGAACGCTGGATGCTGGCGGGCGATGCCGCCGGTTTTATCGACCCGGTTTTCAGCAGCGGCGTTTTTCTGGCGATTCTCGGCGGTGAACAGTGCGCCGATATTTTGGATGAGGTCCTCGATCGTCCTCGGAACGCGCACCGTCTTTTCGCGCGCTACGAGCGCAACATCAACCGGGCAATGGATGTTTATCTCCGTTTCGTCGATGCGTGGTATTCAAAGGAATTCATCGAGGTCTTTTTGAATCCGCAGGATTTTTTGCAAATCCCGCCGGCGGTGAACGCGGTCCTGGGCGGCAACGCCGGAACAAGTTTCCAAATCAAATGGCGAATGTGGATTTTTTATTCGCTGGTCCGATTGCAACGTTATTTTCCACTTTGTCCGCGACGCTCTTTGATTCCGCGCAACGACCCATCCGCCCTGGCCGCTGAGACGCTGGAAGCCGTTTCTTGAGCAATGGACCGCCGCGCCGCTTGGTCTTTTTCCCTCCGCTCAAGCCGCAACCAATTAATCGCAATCCTGGCCACGATCGCTTTTGGCCTAACGAGTTGTTCTACGCTCTCGCGCCATCAGTTCCTCGCTCCCGCGGAAAATTGGAACGCGAGGAGCGGACAGCTTCTCTATCGCGGGAAGAAAACGACATTGATTGGCGAAGTGCTGGTGCGTTTTTCGAAGGCAGGGGATCTCGAGCTTACCTTCACCAAAGGTCCCGGCGTGGCGCTTTTGGAAGTGCGGCAGGACGCAAACTTTGCCAGCGTGAAAGGACCGCTCGCGCGCGGCGGATGGTCCGGCCCGAGCGCGAAGGCCCCGATGCGATTGCGGGGCTGGCTCCAATTGCGCGAAGTGCTGATGGCATCGGGCGATAAACTTTCGGTCCGTCACTCGGCCGGTGACGAGACGTTTATTTTCCGCTTTTGACCTTCGCCGGTTGAAACGCGAGCGTCGCGGCTGCGGCCCCCACTCCATTATGCGCGTCCATTCCCTCATCGCCAATCTCGTCACCCGGCGGCCCGCCGCAGTTTGGACAGCCATCGGATTGATTTCCGCCGCTTCAATTTACGTCCTCATCACCCGAATGAAGCTGGACACTGAAGTGTTAAATCTTCTCCCGAGCGGTTTCGAATCGGTCGAAGGCCTCAAAGTTTACAATCGCGATTTCGCGCAGGTTCGTGAATTGACTTTTGCACTCGTCTGCCAGCCGGATGACATCGACAAGCTCGAAGAGTTCGCGCCGATCTTCGCGAAGAAATTGAGCGCGCAGCCGTGGTGCGCGCGCGTCCTTTCCGGAGTGCCGATCGAAACCCCGGAGGGTGTTCGCGATCTCCAATCAATCGCCGTTCCGCTTTTGCTCAACCTCGAACCGGCGGCTTTCGATGAAGCGCTCGCCCTTTTGCAGCCAGCAAAAATTCAGGAGCGCCTCCGTCGTTTGCATCAGGAACTCGAAGCCGGCTCGCCCCGTCCGCAGATCGAACTCGGCCTCGACCCGCTCGGCGTGATCGGGCCGGCGTTGAAACCTTTTGCAGGCAACTCCGCGATCGAAGAAGACCAGCCGCTCACTTCGCCCGACGGGACCATGCGCGTTTTTCTGACGGTGACGAATCAGCCCGGCATCAGCGCGTTCGATTGCCAGAACCTGATGCGTGAAGTGAAAGCGTTTCAGGCTGGCGCAAGCGAAGGCTGGAATGGCGGGCCGGTCCAGGTCCTTGTCACCGGCCGCTCCGCCTACGTCGCCGAGATTTCGCTCAGCATGCGCCACGATATCATCATCACTTTGCTCAGCTCGATTCTTCTGGTCGGCGGAGTTTTTTACATCGGGTTTCATCGCTGGTTGCCGTTGCTGGGAATGGGTTTCTCGCTCTTGCTTTGTTGTCTGGTTGCGCTCGCGGCCGGACTGCTGATTTTCCACGAGCTCAACTTGGTGACGGTCGGGTTTTGCGCGATCCTGATCGGCCTCGGAGTTGATTTCGCGATTCTCATTTTCGGCCGCTATCAGCAAGCGCGCGATGAAGGAAGCGATCATTCCGCGGCGGTAAGCGAAGCGGTGAAGAATCTCGGGAAGGCGATTTTCTTTGGAGCGCTTACGACCGCGGTCGGTTTTATGGCTCTGCTGCTGGCGAGATCGCCGGGATTCACCCAGCTCGGCGTGCTGATTGCGATCGGCATCACGTTCGCCGGAATTTTTATGCTGACGGTCTTCTTTCTTTTTCTGCCGCGCAAGAGTTCGGCGCCGCACCGCGATTGGATTTTTACTCTCGTGAAAAACTACGTGCGCTGGACCGTGCAAAATCCCGCCCCGATGCTTTGGATTTTCACGCCGCTCCTTCTTCTTCTCAGCGCGCTCGCGCTTTCGCCGAGGCCCCCGATCATCTTCGACGTCAGCACTCATTCGATGGAGCCGAAACGGAGCAACGCCGGTTACGCGCTCAAGACCATCATGGAAAAAATGCCGACGCGCTGGGAACCGGTCATCGGTATCGTGAAGGCGGCGAACGCGCAGCAATTGCATGAGTATTGGCAGAAGGTCGCGGTGCATTGGGCCGAAGTGCAGGCGGCGGGGAAGATCAAGAGTTTCTCCACTCCCGCAGCGCTGGCGTTGTCTCCGGCGCGAACGCAAGCAAACCGGCAGCGTCTTCGCACCGTGGATTTTTCAGCCGCGCGCAGCGCACTCGAGACTGCGATCGCAGCGGAAGGTTTCAATCGCGAGACTTTCGCTGCCGCTTTTACCCTGCTCGATCAATTGCAAGGCGTGACGAATCCATCCGTGCAGTTACCCGATTGGCGAATGGCGTTGCCGCAATCATCGAGCTGGTGGTTCTTGGTGGACCGTTATTTTGCGCATGATCCTTTGCTGACAACCGGTTTCGTCACAACCAACGAGCCGGTCGCAACTCAGGACCAAAAGGAGATGCTCCATCACGAGCTGCCAGTCGCAGGCGTGCCGATGGTTCTTTCCGGCTGGAGTTTTACGTTAACGGACCTGGTGCCGTGGTCGCATCGGCAACTCATTTTGATTAGCGGCCTGATGGCGATCTTCGATGCGACGCTACTTGCGCTCCTCTATCGCGACTGGCGCCTCTGGCTTATTCAAGTGGCGACGCTAGCGATGGCGGTCTGCGCGATGATTGCTTCGATGAAATTGCTCCACATCCCGTTGAACCTACTTAACGTGCTCGCGTTTCGGCTCGTCCTCGCCATTGGCGTTGATTACGGCATTTACGTTTTGCTCGTCTGGCAAAAAGCCCGGCAGCTTGATCACGATGTAGCCGGCGTGGTGAAACCGGTTATCCTTGCCGGCATGACAGCAATCTGCGGCTTTGGTTCGCTCGGCGCCGCTAATAATCCGACTTTGGCCGGCCTGGGCTATGCCTGCGCGATTGGTTTGTTTTGGAGTCTCGCCGCGACAATTTTTTTCACTTTGCCCGCGGCGGCGGCGGCTGAACCGAAGTCGTGGCGCGAAGATTCTTTGCGCCCACGCGTCCAAGAACCTGAAAATGTTTAACGCCTCTCACTGCGCTCGCGTCGGTTTTCTCCTCGCATTCCTGGGATTCGCTCAGCTCGCGGCTGCCGATCCGCTTTCGCCGGCCGACCTGAAGAGTTTGCTCACGCGCATCCGCGAGAAACGCGCCGCTGCGCCCCAAGTCCAGGCCGATTTCCAGGAAGAAAAAAGCGTGCGGATGTTGAACAAACCGATCGCCAGCTCGGGGAAGATCTGGTTTCAAGCACCGAATAAATTCCGCCGGGAAGCAAAGGGAAATTCGCCCAGCATCACAGTGAGCGACGGCCAGCATCTCTGGATTTACTATCCGAAATTCCAGTCGGCCGAGCACTACTCGTTAGGCAAACGTTCTCCGCTCGATGCCGGCATCGCTGCGATCACCGCCAGCTTGAATCTCGAGAATGTCGAAACTACTTATCACATCACCGGCTCGAAGGACGCGGACGGTTATCTCCTCCAACTCCTACCGCGCAATCCGTCGATGAAACGTTTT
>DASXNS010000249.1:0-23654 GCA_036494865.1 Chthoniobacterales bacterium
ACACAAGGATCACAACAAGAATGATGAGGACCGCGCCGCAACCGATTCCGAATTTCTTCATATAAGACTTTAACCTATTTGCGCGCCGCTCGCGCTATTTCTTGCCCGGGAGCATTTCGAAAACAAAGAGTCGAGTCAATCTTCCGTGCTCGCCGGCTTTCCCAGTTCGGTTTCCTGCCCGGGTGTTGCTGCTTTTGCCTGGCTCGCCGAAGGCAAATAGCGCGTCCGCAGTTCCTCGGCATTGGGAAGCTCGTCGAGATCGCGCAAGCCAAAGTGCTCGAGAAAAAATTGCGTTGTCTCGTAAAGAAGCGGACGGCCGGGAAATTCCGCGCGACCCGCGATCCTGACCAGACCGCGCTCCATCAAACTTTGCAGCACGCCATCGACCGCCACGCCTCGCACCGCTTCCACGTCGGCGCGCGTGATCGGCTGCCGGTAAGCGACGATCGCCAGAGTCTCGAGTGAAGGAGGAGTCAGCCGCGCTGGTTTTGCCGCAGGAAATAATTGCCGGACCCAGGACGCGTAAGCTGGATCGCTCGTCAGTTGCCAACCCTCGGCTTTTTCCACGAGTTGAAAGGCGCGGCTCTGCTGGACGTATTCGATCTTCAATTGTTCCAGCGCCGCCGCCACCTGCGCGTCCGTCGTGCGCGAGAACTCGTTAGGCAAAAGCTCGTCGTCGCCGCCCGCGTTTTTAATCGCGCTGGCAAAGTCGCGGGTCGAAAGCGGTTTTTGCGCGCTGAACAAAAGCGCTTCCACGACTTGAGACAGGTTCATTTTACGGGCGTCAATCAAACCATCTCATCGCGCTCAGTTCACTCCAATCGCACTTTGAATCGCCGCCGCGATCCGGTTCGCTTGCCGATCGATTTGCTCCAGCTCGCGGCCCTCGATCAAAAGACGGATCTTTGCCTCCGTCCCGGAGTAACGCAGCAGCACCCGGCCTTTCCCCGACAACTCCTTTTTCGCGTCGTCCACCAACCGCATCACGGCGGGCAACTCTTCCAGCGGCCGCTTCTCCTTCACCTGCAAATTGCGGTGCGCTTGCGGATATTTTTGCAGGCACTGTTTCAACTCACTCAGCGGTTTGCCGGTCGCTTTCATGATCCGCAGAATTTGAAGCGCGCTGATGATTCCGTCGCCGGTCGTGGTGAAATCGCGAAAGATCATGTGACCGCTTTGTTCGCCGCCGAGGTTCAAATCGCGCGTCACCATTTCCTCGATCACGTAACGGTCGCCCACTTTCGCGCGCAGCACTTTTCCGCCAAACGGAACCAGCGCTTCGTCGAGTCCGAAATTGCTCATAACCGTCGCGACCAGCGTTTGCTCGCGCAGTTTGCCGGCTTTCAATAAATCGACTGCGGCGATCGCGAGAATTTCGTCGCCGTCCACCAGCTCGCCTTTTTCGTCGCAAAGTAAAACGCGATCCGCATCGCCATCATGAGTGATCCCGATCTGCGCGTTGCTTTCGCGCACCACGCGCTGAATCTCCGCTGGGAAAACGCTGCCGCATTTCGCGTTTATGTTTGTGCCGTTGGGCTCGTCGTGCACCACGGTTAGATCCACGCCGAGCTCGCGCAAAATACACGGGGTCGATTTATAAGCAGCGCCATTGGCTGCATCCACCGCGATCCGCATTTTCTCGAGCGACAAACCGCGCGGGAAACTCGCCTTCGCGAATTCCACATAACGCCCGAGCGCGTCATCAATTCGCCGGGCCCGTCCGATTTTTCCCGCCGTCGGCCGGATCGAATCGACCTCGCCGCCGAAAACCAGTTGCTCGATCTGTTCCTCGATTTGATCGTCCAATTTGTAGCCGTCGTGCCGGAAAAATTTCATCCCGTTGTCCTCGTAGGAATTGTGCGAGGCGGAAAGAACGATGCCGGCGTCGGCGCGGAGCGATCGCGTGATGTAAGCAACCCCCGGCGTGGGCAGCGGCCCGATCAGCAGCACGTCTACTCCGAGTGAAGTGATGCCGGCAACGAGCGCGTTTTCGAGCATGTAACCGGAGAGTCGCGTGTCTTTGCCCAGCACAATTTTCGGGCGCACGCCGCTCGGATGCTGGCGCGGATTGAGCTGCGTAAACACATGCGCGGCAGCACGGCCCAGCTTCAGCGCCGTTTCCGCGGTGACAGGCTCGACGTTCGCAACCCCGCGCACACCATCGGTCCCAAATATTTTTTTCTCCTGCGCCACGTCGGTTATTGAAAGGCCACCCGTGCCATTCGTAAACCGCAAACTGTGCGATGCGCGCTTCAATCCGGTTCCGCCCCACGATCCGTGATTTTTTTTGCAGGCACCCCGCCCCAGATTTCGTGGGCGGGAATCGCCTGCCTCACCACCGCGCCGGCAGCGATGATCGCCCCGCGTCCAATCGTCACTCCTTTCAAGACGACGACGTTCGCGCCCAGCCACACATCTTCCCCGAGCACGATTGCCGCTTCCGATCCATCGCTTTGCGTCCGCATCGGAATGTCGCGCCGGGTGTGTCCGTGATCGTGATCGATGAAGCGGCAACCCGACGCGATCAAACAATGCGAGCCGATCGTGATACCTCGCCGAAAATTGAACTCGCAACCCGCGCCGAGAAAAACGTGGTCGCCGATCACCAGGGTCGGTCCTGGCGCCCAGATGCCGTCGTATTTGAAATAGACGCCGTGCTCGATCGTGCAGCTCCGGCCTAACGAGACCTGATGCGGCCAGGTAACATGGATCTTCGGCAAAAATGTTCCCGCGCCTACGCGCATCCCGGCCCACTGCCAACAGATCGTCCGAACCATCGCTCCGACTTTCTCCACCAGCGCGCGCATTCGAAAAATTGCGCGCGGCCAAAACGAATCACTCATTCGGCTTTCTCTTCGCTGTTCGCGTTTTGTCCCTCGAACTTCTGCGCGTTCATCTCATTGATCTTGCGATGCAAAGTCCGCCGGCTGATGCCGAGTTTTTTGGCAGCGGCGGTGACGTTCCCGTTTGTCGTCGCCAGCGCCTGCATGATGAGCCGCTTCTCGGTCTCGTGCAGATCGAGCGCACTCGATTTTTCACCGAACGCCTTGGCCCGGGTAATCCCGCCGGGCAGAGCCGCGCCGGTCGCCTGGCGCACATTCATCGGCAGATCGCGCAAAGTAATTTTCGGCCCGTTCGCCATCACGACGCCGTGCTCGATCGCGGTGCGCAATTCGCGCACGTTACCCGGCCAATTGTAAGTGAGGAGCGCGTTCATCGCATCGGCCGTCAGGTCGAGCTGCGGTTTGTCGTTCACCTTGCAGAAGTGACGAAGAAACCCGCGCACGAGCAGCGAAATATCTTCCTTCCGCTCGCGCAACGGCGGCATCGTGAGGTGGACGACATTCAGGCGAAAAAATAAGTCGTCGCGAAATTTCCCTTCGGCCACGAGGCGCTCAAGATTCTTATTCGTGGCCGCGATCAGGCGCACGTCCGCCCGCAAAGTCTGGTTTCCGCCGACCCGCTCGAAGGCCCGTTCTTCGCTGATGACGCGCAGCAGTTTCACCTGCGTGCTCGCATCGATTTCGCCGATTTCATCCAGGAAAATCGTGCCACCATTCGCCTGCTCGAACCGTCCGATCCGGCGCTCGTGCGCGCCAGTAAACGCGCCGCGTTCGTGCCCGAAAAGTTCGCTCTCCAGCAGGTGCGGCGAAAGCGCCGCGCAATGCACGGTGACGAATTTCGCCTTGTTTCGCCGGCTGAGATTGTGAATGGCGTGCGCCGCCAGCTCCTTGCCGGTTCCGCTTTCGCCCTCGATCAAAACGTTCGCGGAAGAGGGCGCGACCTGCCGGATCGTCTCCAGGACTTCTCGCAACGCCGGGGATTCCCCGATAATATTTTCGAGCCCGTAACGCTCGTCCACCTGCTGGCGAAGCGTCCGATTTTCCTGCTCCATTCGCCGGCTCGCGACCGCGCGCGCGATCAGCATTTCCACTTTGTCGAGATTGAGCGGCTTCATCACAAAATCGTAGGCCCCGCGCTTCATCGCCTCGACCGCCGTGTCCACAGAACCGTAGGCCGTCATCATGATGCAGATCGGGGGATGCGGGAGCTTGAGCGCGCGCTCGATCAGCGTCATGCCGTCGTCTCCGCCGAGACGGAGATCGGTGATTAGGACATCGATCTGCTCGCGCTCGAGCACATCCATCGCGCCGCGCAGATCCTCGGCGACGTAGGTGTCGTATTCGTTTTCGAGCAGATGTCGCAGACCGTCGCGCGTGTGCTTCTCGTCATCGACGATCAGGATCGTGGGCTGAAGAGAATCCATGGAGCGACGTGACAACTAACTTTTATCTTTCGAGCCGAGCGTCACCCCGGCTCCGCACCATTGATCGACCCAATCGTTCACCGTCTTGTACCAGAGCCGCGAATTCTGCGGCTTCAGCACCCAATGTCCTTCATCGGGAAAGTAGAGCATTTTCGATGGCACCCCCAGGCGCTGGAGGGTTGTGAAGAGTTGGAAGCCTTCCGAAACATCGAGCCGGAAATCGAGCTGGCCGTGCACGACGAGCGTCGGCGTTTTGAACTTATCCGCGAACAAATGCGGCGAAAATTTCCGGTAAAGCTCGCGGTTTTTCCAGGGCGGACCTTTGAATTCCCACTCATTGAACCAAAGCTCTTCCGTCGTCCCGTATGCCGACTCGGTGTTGAAAAGGCCGTCATGCGAGACGATGCACTTGAACCGGTCGGTGTGGCCTAACAACCAGTTCGCCATGTAGCCGCCGTAACTCGCGCCCAGCGCAGCCTCGCGATTCTTGTCGATGAACGGATAGGTCTTCTCAACGTAATCGAGTCCCTTCATCAAATCGACGAACGGCTTTCCGCCCCAATCGCCGCTGATCGAATCCGTGAACTTCTGCCCGTAACCGGTCGATCCATGAAAGTTGATCATAACCACGACGTAGCCGTTTGCGGCGAATAGCTCCGCGTTCCAGCGATAAGTCCACTGGTCACCCCAGGCGCCCTGGGGTCCGCCGTGAATCAAAAACTTCAGCGGATATTTTTTCGCGGGATCGAATCCCGGCGGTTTGATCAGGAAACCCTGCACGTCGTCGTTGTTCGCGCCTTTGAAGGTGAACGTTTCGAGTTCTTGCATGTCGATCTGCGAGAGCAGTGCGTCGTTTATGTGTGTCACCGCGGCGGGCTCGCTTTTCGACGACGCATCAAGTCGCCAGATTTCGCTCGGTGCGGCGATCGACGCCCGAGAGAAAAAGAGCTGGCTGTTTGCACCGAAGATCAGGTCGTCAGCATGCAATCGCGCCACTTCAGCCGGCTGTTTCGCCTCCAGGCCTAACGAGTAGATCGGCGATTCGCCGCGATCCTCCGCGCTGAAAAATATTGTCTTCGAATCCGGCGACCAGATGAAACTGCCGACGGAGCGATCCCAACTCGCTGTCGCGTTCCGCATTTGTCCGAGTCGGCGCTGATAAATAATGAGCGACCGCTTGTCAGCCTCGAAACCGCCGCGCGCCATCGAGCGCCAGGCAATGTGATTTCCGTCCGGCGAATACAGCGGCGTGTTATCGTTGCCCGGGCTGGTGGAAATTTTCTTCGACGTCCCACCGCTCATCGGGACGAGGAAGATTTCGTTGTTCGTGCTGGTCGCTTCGACTTCATCGATGTTGCTGGTATAGGCTAGCTCCTGGCCATCAGGCGAAATCGCATACATATCCTGCCCACCGAGATTGAACGGCGGCACGTCGTGATCGCCGGGGGTGAGATCACGCGGCTCATTCTTCTGTAGAGGCAGCCGTTCCGGCTCCGAAGTTGAAGCTGGTGCAGGCGACACGCCTGCCTCTACTGTCGCGTCCGCGCCGATCACAAAAAGATGGCTGCGCTTGAACTCGGTGTATGAAGTCCAATGCCGATAGAGCAGCTTGGTGAAGATTTTCGCCTTCACTTTGCTTTTCCCGAGCTCGTCGTCGCGCTGCTTGTTGCAGACGTCGTCTTTGCAATCGGGATAAACCGACGACAGAAAGACGATGCTCTTACCGTCCGGCGACCAGATCGCGCCGTCGGCGCCGGTTGAGATGTTAGTCACTTGATGCGGCTGGCCGTCCAATCCGCCACTTTCCGGCGTGAAATTGCACATCCAAATCTGGGTCGAATCAGTCGCCTTCGACGTCCAGATCAACCGTTTCCCGTCCGGCGAAAATCGCGGCCGCTCTTCATGATTCGGCGTTTGATTCAATCGCCGCGCTTCGCCGCCTGTCGCCGGCACGATCCACAAATGCGAAATCTTCGTGTTTGCTTCCAGATCGACATCGACCGCCGCGAACACGATCCATTTTCCGTCAGGCGAAGGGACCGGCTCGCTGAGCCGCTTCAGCGTCATCATCTCTTCGAAAGTAAAAGGGTGTTTGCCCGACGCCGTCGTGGACGATGCCGGCGGCGTCTGCGCGTGAATCGAACCAACGGCGGCGAAAGCAGCGATCAAAATTTTCCAATGCATGTTTTTATCTGCGTGTTCCATGCGAATGCGCAAATTCCCGCCGTACCCGCGCGCGCGCAAGATGTCCTCCCGAGCCCTTTTTTACGCTCGCGATATTTGGCCAACCCGCCAATCATCTACAGGATGAAAATTTTTCTGCGACTCGTCATCCTCCTCATTTTGCTGGTGGTCACAGCTTATCTGATCGGCTCTGCAATTCCGGCCCATCAGACCCACACCCGCGTGATCACCGTCAGGCAAACGCCGGAGAATGTCTTCGCGTTGCTGAGCGATCTGCCAAATTTCCCCAAATGGAACCGCAACACGGTGAAGCTGGAAATGCTGCCGCCGATCGAGGGCAAGGAAGCGACGCGGCAGACCTTCAAGGGCAACCTGGTGATGACGATCGTCACGAGCGAAAGCACGCCGCCGACGCGGCTCGTCCGCTCAATGGGCGACAACCGCGGGCCGTTCGAAGGGTCGTGGACCTACGAAATCTCGCGCACGGCCGACGGCTCGCAGATCGTGCTGACGGAGCGATCGACGATGAAAAATCCGTTGTATCGACTCATGCGCAAAATGTTCGGACCGACAAAATACATGGACGAACACCTCCAGGATATCGCGAAAAATTTCGGCGAGACTACGGCGGTTCACTGAAGTCTTGGAGAAAGCTCGGAGTCGATTAGATTGCTCGCACTATGGCTGAAGTAACAATCGAGATCATTAAGAACGGGCCGTTGATCGTGACCGGCCCGGCGGAACTCAAAGACAGTCAGGGCCACGTATATACGACGAAGCCGCGGATGGCGCTTTGTCGTTGTGGCGCTTCCACCGAGAAACCATTTTGCGACGGCACGCACTCCAAGATCGGTTTCCAGGCAGCGGAGCGCGCGGTACCGGAATCCGCCGAAAATTAAAACCCGCTGGCTAATCGGCGCAGGCGGGCTCGTTTTACTTGCTGGCACGATCGCGCTGCTGAACTGGCGCGTTACTCGTTACGTCGAGAGCGACGCGTTTCGCATCGCGCTGGAAAAGGAAACCGCGAAAGGATTGCATTTTCCCGCAGGAAAATATGCGCCAATCCGGCGGACCGGTCTGCTAACTGCGGCGAGCGACCGATTCGAGGCGGAGCACGGCCGCAAAGCGATCACCGCGATGGATGCACGGGGGTTAAGCGCGACCTTCAATCCGTTGGGCGTATTTCTGCGGCGATGGCAGCTCGATCGGATCCACATCGAAACCGGCGAAGTGGGCATTCAGATTTATCAGCCGAAGCCTGAACCGTCGCCCGCCAAACCGTGGTATCACGTTTTTCTTCCGGACCGCGTTTACATCGAACGTCTTTGGTCGGAACCGGCCGACGTGACCTGGCAATTTCGAAACGAGAAAGGCGGCTTCTTTGGGACGCGCTTGCTGATCACACCGCACGATCGCGATTTTGAATATCAGGCGGACGGCGGCGCGATGAAGGGTGCGCTCATTCCCGATTTGCCTTTGCGTCACACGCATCTGCTAATCACCAAGACCTTGCTCACTCTTTACAGCCTCGATCTGGCGGCCGGTCGAAGAAACGATGGTTTCATTCACGGCGAAGGGACCGCAGGAACGCGCGAGGATCGACGGGTCGATTTCAAAATACAATTCGACAAACTGCCGCTCGGTGAATGGTTGCCCGCGAGTTGGAACGATCACGTCGCCGGGGCTGCGGCCGGGACCCTGCATTGGAGCGGCCGGGATCTGAAATACGAATCGGCTTCGGTGGAGGGCGCGCTGCGAATCCGCGATGCTCAGGTGCGGAACTTGCCCTTTTTGGAAAAACTCGCATCGATCACACAGAAAAAATCGCTCGCAGAATTAGAGCTGAGTGAATGCTCCGCGACGGTGGATTGGCACACTCCGAACGGCGAGATCAAGGAGATCGCGATCGAGGAGAAGGGAAAATTTCGGATCCAGGGATCGGTGAAGATGCGCGAGCACTCGTTAGGCGGCGCCCTTGAACTGGGCGTGATGCGTGAATATTTGGAATGGCTGCCGCATCCCGAGGAGATATTTACGCGCGAACGCGGCGGTTATCTCTGGACCACGGTGCACTTGTCGGGAACGATCGAAGCGCCGGAGCAGGACCTCAGCCCGCGTGTAATCGAGGCTTTGAAAGAGTCTCCCGGCGCGTTTCTGGCCCTGATATTCCGGCAGGTCGGCGAATGGTTTAAGAACGCATTCGGCGGAAACTGAGCGCAGAACGATTGGCGCCTAGCTTTGCCGCGCTGGCGCGATTTGCGTCAAAACGGTTGCGAGCGCGCGGATGCGGCGGAAGTTTCTCTGATCATGACAAGCTCGCCGACGCAGTACGCGCATCCGGAAGCGCTGGTGGATGCGGATTGGCTGGAAAAAAATCTCACCGGCGCCGGCATTCGCATCATTGAATCGAACGAGGACATTCTGCTCTATGATACCGGGCACATTCCCGGCGCGGTCCACATCGATTGGCGGAGCGATCTTCAAGATCCCGTGATTCGTGATTACATTGCGCCGGAAAAATTCGCGGAGCTTTGCAGCCGCAACGGGATCACACCGGAGACCACCTGCGTTTTTTACGGCGACAAAGCGAACTGGTGGGCCTGCTACGCGCTCTGGGCTTTCCGTTTGTTCGGCCACGAGAAGGTGAAAATTCTCAACGGCGGCCGCGATAAATGGAAAGCGGACGGCCGGCCGATGACGCGCGAAGTGCCGAGCTACCCGCGGTCAAATTATCCGGCGCCGAAGAAACGGCTCGATAAGGAGATCCGTGCCTTTGCCGACGAAGCGCTCGCTCAAAGCAAAGCGAGCAAGCCGCTCATCGACGTGCGCTCGCCGGGAGAATTCAAGGGCGACATCACCCACATGCCTGAGTACCCGCAGGAAGGCGTTTTGCGCGGAGGTCATATTCCCGGCGCGAAAAGTGTCCCATGGAAAACCGCCGCCAACGACGACAGCACATTCAAGCCGGCGTCGGAGCTGGCGAAAATTTATCTGGAAGGCTGCGGCCTGAAACCGGGGACAGACACAGTCGTTTATTGCCGGATCGGCGAGCGTTCGAGTCACACCTGGTTTGTGCTCACCTACTTGTTAGGCCTCGATAATGTGCGGAACTACGACGGCTCCTGGACTGAGTGGGGAAATAAAGTCGGGGCACCGATCGAGAAGGGCGTTTGAGCGGTGTACCCGCCGAAATTAGAAGCGATCGTCAATTTGTTTGAGTCGCTGCCGGAAATCGAACGGCGGGAAACGCTCGTCTCTTACGCGGACAACGCCAAGAAACAGGAGCCGCGCGCCGGCGAAAAATTCGTGCTGGAGGATGTGCGCAAAGACGAAGAATGCGCGGATACCGTCGGCGTTTATCTCCAGGTCGATGACCAGGGCAAAGCGCATTTCCGGATGACGCTCGGGCCCGAAGTGCAAACCCTGACTCGCGCGATGAGCGCGATCTTGTGCAAAGGGCTCGATGGCCGCACCCCTCAGGAAATTCTGGAACTGCCGAGCGATTTCGTCAGCCGGATCGTCGGCGCCGAGCTGGTGCGCGTCCGCAGCCAGACGATTTATTATGTGCTAACGCGGATGAAAGGCATCTGCAAAGTCTACCTCGACCGGCAGCGGATGGCGGAAGTGGCGTAAGGCGTGGCACAGGCTTCGAGCCTGTGGTATCCCCTTCATCCAACTCACAGGCAGGATTCCTGTGCACAGCAATGCCGCGGAACAACGAGCTCAAAAAAATTCTTCTGATTGGCTCGGGACCAATTGTCATCGGGCAAGGCTGCGAATTCGATTATTCCGGCGTGCAAGCCTGCAAGGCGTTGCGCGAAGAAGGCTATCAGGTCGTGCTGGTGAATTCGAATCCGGCGACGATCATGACCGATCCGGAATTTGCCGATCGCACTTACATTGAGCCGATCACACCGGAGGTGATCGAAGCGATTCTGGAACGCGAAAAACCGGACGCGATTTTGCCGACGATGGGCGGACAGACTGCCTTAAATGTCGCGATGGAGTTGAATCGCAGGGGCGCGCTCTCGCGGCACAATGTGCGATTGATCGGCGCAAACGCACACGCGATCGCGAAAGGCGAAGATCGCCAGCTCTTCAAGGAAGCGATGATCAGAATCGGTCTCGATGTTCCGCGCTCCGGTATCGCGCATTCGATTACCGATGCAACGCGCATCGCGGACGCAATCGGTAAATTCCCACTCATCATTCGGCCTGCCTTCACGCTGGGCGGTTCCGGCGGCGGCATCGCTTACAATCGCGATGAGCTCAACGAAATTGTCGAGCGCGGCCTTGCTCTCTCACCGGTCACCGAAGTGTTGATCGAGGAATCGCTCGTCGGCTGGAAAGAGTTCGAGATGGAAGTGATGCGCGACTGCGCTGACAACTGCGTCGTCATCTGTTCCATCGAAAATTTCGATCCGATGGGCGTTCACACCGGCGATTCGATCACAGTTGCGCCCACCCAAACTCTTTCCGACAAGGAATTCCAGATGATGCGCGACGCATCGTTCGCGGTGATCCGCGAAATTGGCGTCGAGACAGGCGGCTCGAATATCCAGTTTGCCGTCAATCCGCTGAACGGCCGCATGGTCGTGATCGAAATGAATCCGCGCGTCTCGCGATCGAGCGCGCTTGCCTCGAAAGCGACCGGATTTCCGATCGCGAAAATCGCGGCGAAGCTGGCGGTGGGTTACACCCTGGATGAAATTCGCAACGACATCACCCGGGAAACGCCGGCCAGTTTCGAGCCAACGATCGACTACTGCGTTGTAAAAGTTCCGCGATTCACTTTCGAAAAATTTCCGCAGGCCGACGCGACTCTCACCACCCAAATGAAAAGCGTCGGCGAAGCGATGGCGATCGGGCGCACCTTTAAGGAAGCGCTGCAAAAAGCGTTGCGCTCGCTCGAGATCAAGCGCTTCGGTTTATGCGGCGATGGCAACGAGAAACGGGTCGATCCCGAAACGTTGCGGCTCAAGCTCGCGGTTCCGAATGCCGAACGAATTTTCCACATTGCGCAAGCCTTTCAGCACGGTATGCCGATCGACGAAGTTTTCGAGCTGACGAAGATCGACCGCTGGTTTCTCCACAACCTGAAACAGATCGTGGAAGAACAGAGCGAGTTGTCACATGCTGAGCTGCGTCACGCGAAGAAGCTCGGCTTCTCCGATCGGCAGCTGGCAGTGGCGGGCAAAGTTTCCGAATTGGAAATTCGCGCGGCGCGGACGGCCGCCGGCGTTGTCCCGACTTACCGGCTGGTCGATACCTGCGCGGCGGAATTCGAAGCGTTTACTCCCTATTATTATTCTACCTACGGAACGGAGAATGAAATGCGGCGCAGCGAGAAGCGCAAAATCATGATCCTCGGCGGCGGACCGAACCGGATCGGCCAGGGAATTGAATTCGATTACTGCTGTGTGCACGCAGCCTTCGCGCTGCGCGATCTCGGGTTCGAAACAATCATGGTCAACTCCAACCCGGAAACGGTTTCGACCGATTACGACACGAGCGACAAACTTTATTTCGAACCGCTCACGCTGGAAGACGTGCTCAACGTCTACGAGCAGGAACTTCCGGAAGGCGTGATCGTGCAGTTCGGCGGACAGACTCCGCTCAATCTGGCCGACGGATTGAAAGCCGCGGGAGTTCCGATCATCGGCACGCAGCCGGAAAGCATCGAGATCGCCGAAGACAGAAAGCTCTTCGCGGCCATGCTCGATAAACTCGGGTTGCGCCAAACCCCGAGCGGGTCCGCGGTCAGCGCGGACGAAGCCATCGCCATCGCGGGAAAGATCGGTTATCCAGTACTCGTTAGGCCATCATTTGTTTTGGGCGGCCGGGCGATGGAATTAGTCTATAACGCGGATGATCTCCGGCGTTACATGCAAAGCGCAATCGAGGTCAGTCCCGATCGGCCGGTGCTGGTCGATCGTTTTCTCGAAGACGCGATCGAAGTCGATGTCGATTGCATCTCGGACGGAGAGAGGAGCGTGATCGGCGCGATCATGGAACACATCGAGCAGGCCGGAATCCACAGCGGCGACAGCGCGTGCGTGATACCTACTTTTTCGCTCTCAAATAAAGTGCTGGAAGAAATCGCCAGCGCGACCAAGGCGATGTCGCGCGAGCTCAAGGTGCGTGGTCTGATGAATGTGCAGTTCGCGGTGAAAGATGAAGATGTTTACGTGCTCGAGGTGAATCCGCGCGCCTCGCGGACGGTGCCCTTCGTCAGCAAAGCGATCGGGGTTCCGCTCGCAAAACTGGCCGCCAAAGTCATGACAGGAAAAACGCTCGAAGAGCTGGGCTTCACTCGCGAAATCGTGCCGAAACATTTTTCGGTGAAGGAAGCAGTCTTTCCGTTCCTGCGGTATCAGGGCGTGGATATCGCGCTCGGGCCGGAGATGAAATCGACCGGCGAAGTGATGGGAATCGACGCAGATCTCGGTCTTGCTTACGCGAAATCGCAGATGGCCGCGCCGCCCCCGCTGCCGAAATCGGGCAGCGTTTTCATCAGCGTGAAAGACAGCGACAAGGCGAACGTAATTTCCCTCGCGCACGAATTTGTCGGGCTCGGTTTCCAGATTATCGCGACCAGCGGCACTGCGGCGACGCTCGCCGCGGCAAATGTTCCCGTCACAAAAGTGCACAAGATCCGGGAAGGCCGGCCGCATGTGCTCGATCTGGTGCGAAACGGGGAAATCCATTTCATCATCAATACGCCGAGCGGCAAAATTCCTCGCGAAGATGAGGTCCGGATCCGCAACGCTTCCCTCGCGCAAAAAATTCCGATCATGACGACGATCCGCGCGGCACAAGCAAGCGCGAATGGAATTCGTTCTCTGCAGCGGAGCAATTTGCGAGTGAAAACGCTGCAGGAATACCATGCGCTTCCGAGTTGAAGGTTCGAGGTTGAACGCTAGGCTCAGCCATGAAACTTACGTTGCTTTGTTGCCTGACGGGTTTGGCTCTGGGCGCCACGGCGTTGCACGGCGAAGAAAAAAAAGAAACGACTCCAATGAACGATACGAACAAAAAAGAAGTCGCAGTGATTAAAACCAGCGAAGGTGAAATGGTGGCGGAATTCTGGCCCGAGGTCGCGCCGAAAACCGTTGAGAATTTCAAAAAACTGGCGAGCTCCGGTTTTTACGACGGCACCGCGTTCCATCGGATTGTAAAAGGATTCATGATCCAGGGCGGCGACCCATTGACGAAAGATTTAAAGAACGAAGCGCGCTACGGAACGGGCGATCCCGGTTACAAAATCAAAGCGGAGTTCAATAACAAATCGCATGAGCGCGGCGTGCTTTCGATGGCGCGATCCAGCGATCCGGATTCAGCGGGCAGTCAGTTTTTCATCTGCCTCGCCAACGTCAGCCGGCTCGATCATCAATACACCACCTTCGGCAAAGTGATCAAAGGCGACGACGTTCTCGAGAAAATCGGGAACGCGGAAGTGACGATGAGCGGCTCGGGCGAAAGAAGCAAACCGACGAAGCGCATCACGGTCGAGAGCATCAAGATCGTTCCGGCCGACTCGGTGAAATAGCGATGTCGGACGCCAGCTCCAGGGTCGCCCTGGTGCAAATGCGGTGCGGCACCGATCCGGCCGAGAATTTGGCGCGCGCGATCGAGTGGATCCGCGACGCGGCCGAGCAAGGCGCGCAGATTATTTGTCTGCCGGAGCTTTTTCGCTCGCAATATTTTTGCCAATCGGAAGACCACGCGAACTTCGCGCTGGCGGAGGAAATTCCGGGGCAGACGACGAAGACGTTGGAAAAAGTGGCGCGCGCAACAGGCGCGGTAATTATCGCGTCGCTCTTCGAGAAGCGGAGCGCAGGCGTTTATCACAACACCGCGGCCATCATCGACGCGGACGGAAAATATCTTGGGAAATATCGCAAGATGCATATCCCGGACGACCCGGCTTACTACGAGAAATTTTATTTCACGCCGGGCGATCTTGGTTTTCATGCGTGGCCGACCGCGCACGGAAAAATCGGCGTCTGCATCTGTTGGGACCAATGGTATCCTGAATCGGCGCGACTGACGGCGTTGCGCGGCGCGCAGATTTTATTTTATCCGACCGCGATCGGATGGCATCCGGCCGAAAAGGAGAAATACGGTGCGCCGCAATATTCAGCGTGGGAAACGATGCAACGCAGCCACGCCATCGCGAACGGCTGTTTCGTTGCGGCCGCTAACCGCGTCGGACATGAAGCGCCAGCCGGCGGGCCCGGCATCGAATTCTGGGGCCAAAGTTTCATTGTCGCACCAAGCGGTGAGATCATTGCCAAGGGAAGCGTCGATCGCGAAGAGATCGTCATGGCTGACATCGAATGGAAACGCGTGGACGAACATCGGACGCACTGGCCGTTCCTGCGCGACCGGCGGATCGACGCCTACTCGGGGATCGAGCAGCGCCTGATCGATTGAGGCGGGCGCGGTTTACATCCGGCCCACCGCGGCTGTAAGTTGCGTGCATGAATATTAAATTCTCCAAGTTATTCAGCGTTCTCGCGTTAATCGCGCTGGGCTGCTTCGGTTCGCTCGGGAACGCTTTCGCGCAGGAAACGACGAAGGCCATCGCGGTCCTGCATTCCGCCTCCGGCAGCCAGGTGACGGGCACGATCACGTTCACGAAAAGCGGCGATACTGTGCAAGTAGTCGCCGATGTCGCCGGACTCACTCCCGGCAAGCACGGATTTCATATTCATGAATTCGGCGATTGCTCCGCGGCTGATGCTAGTTCCGCCGGCGGGCATTTCAATCCGACTCACAAACAGCACGGCGCGCCCGACGCACCGGAGCATCATGTGGGCGATTTGGGCAACGTGGAAGCCGACAGCGGAGGCAAAGCGCATCTCGAATTAAAGGACAACTCGCTCCAGTTGACGGGCGAAAATTCAATCGTCGGTCACGCGGTGATCCTGCACACGAAAGACGACGATTTGAAATCGCAGCCGGTGGGCAATGCCGGCGGCCGGGTCGCTTGCGGAGTGATTGGCGTCGCCAAACCTTAGGCCTAACGAGTAGTTTGTAGGAAACCGCCGCTATTTTTCAGCGGCGCGGCCCTGCTTTGTTGCGATGGAACTGTTGACGCTTTCCGAAATTCGCCAGCGCGCACAAAATGGCCTCGCGGTGGAGGCACGGGTGCACGTGCAGGTGGAAACCGCCGCCGCGAAAATCACCCGCGAACAGAAGCCCTATTGCGAATTAACCCTGGCCGACATGGCCGATCGCATGACGCTCCGGGTCTGGATCGATCATCCCGAATACAAAGCGTGCGATTCCCTGAAGGCCTCCGATTTTATCGAGCTCAGCGGCGAATTTCAGCAGCATCAACAGTTCGGCCTCGATGCGAAAAAATGGAGGGTGCGCAATCTCACCGGGCAGGAAAGATCGGAGCTTCTGGCCGGCCCGCCGGATTTGCGCGCCAAACAATCGGCCGATTGGGACTACATCGGCGAGCGGACACGCGCCATCGGCGATCCGCGGCTGCGCGCGCTTGGCGAAGCGTTTTTGAGCGAGCATGGCGAGCGCTTCCGCCGGACAGCCGGCGCGCGATCATATCATCACGCGCGCCGCGGCGGACTGGTCGAACACACGGCCCAGATGATGCGGGTAGCGATGGAGATCGTGCCGCTTTACCCGCAACTGAATCTCGATCTGCTCATCGCCGGCGTTTTGTTTCACGATGCCGGAAAGCTTTGGGAAAATCATTTGCCGGAGACCGGTTTCACGATGGGTTACGACGAGCGCGGCGAATTGATGGGGCACATCTCGATCGGCCTCGAGCTCGTGAATTCGCTCTGGCGGAAAATTCAGACGGAAGAAAATGCGCGGTCGTGGAGCACGCTCGCCCCTTCCTCCGAGGATGTGCGCATGCATCTGCTCCATCTGATCGGCGCGCATCATGGCGAGCCGCAATTCGGTTCGCCCGTCGCCCCTAAAACGCCGGAAGCGATGGCGCTCAATTACATTGATAATCTCGATGCGCGGATGGAGATGTTCGCCGCCGGTTATTTGACCGCGAAACCGATCGCGGACCGCATTTACGACCGCGTTCGTCCGCTGCCGGGAAATCTGGTGAAGCCGCTGGGGAAATTCCAACCGCGAACTTCCACTAATCCGCCGCCAGTTCCAAAAACGAATCCGGATTCGGAGCGGCTACTTTGACCGATCTGTGGCGACGCGCCGTTTTGCTTCGGCGAGATATTGTTCATCGATCTCGAACCCGATAAAATTCTGCACGCCGCAATGCTGAGCGGCGAGGGCAGAGGTTCCGATACCGAGAAACGGATCAAGCATCGTGTTCACGCGGGAAACGCCGTGCAGTTTGATGCACGATTGCGCCAATTGCTCGGGAAAGGTGGCGGGATGCGGTCGCTCCGTCGCGCGGCGCTGAATCGTTTTATACGGCATGAACCAGGTGTTGCCGCGGCAACGTCGATCGCTTCCGCCTGTATGGCTCCAGCGCGCAATGTTGCTCTTGTCTGCGTAAGGCACGCCGAGCGCGAGCCGGTCGATCGGAGTTCTTCCCTCGGGCGTAAGATGGAAAATATATTCGTGGCAGTCGTTCAGATAACGCGGGGAACTGATCGGCTTGAAGTGTCCGCGTGAAACGGCTTCGCCCGCTTCGTTCTCGATCGAGATCGCTTTAACCCAATGGATTGTGTTTTGCAGGACAAATAAATCACGGAGACGCAAAAGGAGTTCGTGCGGCAACAACGGATTGGCGGGGGACGCGCCGAGATTCAGGAATAATGAACCTTCCGGTTTTAATATTCGCCGGATTTCGGCGGCGCGCTCCTGACACCAATCGAGATAATCCGCGCGATCCTCTCGATCCGAGTAACGGGTGTAAGCGATGCCGAGATTGTAAGGCGGCGAGGTGACGACCAAGTCGATTCCGGCTTCGGAAAGAGTTTTCATTCCTTCGAGGCAATCGCCGAGGCGCAAATCGAATGAGGTCACGTTAACAAAGTCGAACGAAATTGGCCCTCGTACAAGAGATGATGCGCGCGGCTCGGGATGACAAAGTGCGCCTTGCTCCTACGAACTCGTTAAAGACGCCGCCATCATTTCGAGCATGCGAAACTTTGTGATACCTTCAGTCAATGTCCGACAAGCCTTCGAAGCTGAAGATCGCCGACCGCGAGTTCACCTCGCGGTTGCTGGTCGGCACTGGCAAATTCGGCTCCAACGAATTGATGCGCGACGCGCTCTTCGCGAGCGGCACGGAGATCGTCACGGTTGCGATGCGGCGCGCTGATCTCTCAGGAAAAAAAGATCCATTCGCGAACATTCTCGATTTCATCGATCCAAAACGTTTCCTCCTTTTGCCGAACACGAGCGGCGCGCGCAATGCGCAGGAAGCGGTGCGACTCGCGCGCCTCGCCGCCGCGGCGGGCCTGCCGAATTGGGTGAAGCTCGAGATTCATCCCGACGCGCGTTATTTGCTGCCGGATCCGGTCGAGACTTTGGCAGCGGCGGAAATTCTCGTGAAGGAAGGTTTTATTGTGCTTCCCTACATCAACGCCGATCCAGTTCTCGCGAAACGCCTGCAAGACGTCGGCACTGCGACCGTGATGCCGCTCGGTTCGCCGATTGGGAGCAATCGCGGCATCGAAACGCGCGCCCAAATCGAGATCATCATCGAACAAGCAGCCGTCCCGGTGGTGGTGGACGCAGGTCTGGGCGCGCCGAGTCAGGCTGCGGAAGCGATGGAGATGGGCGCTGATGCCGTGCTGGTCAATACCGCGATTGCGATTGCGTCCGATCCGAGCCGGATGGCGCACGCATTTCGGAAAGCCGTCGAGGCCGGACGCGAAGCCTACGATATCGGTCTGGCCGACTCGCGCGAACGCGCCTCCGCGACCAGTCCGCTCACCGGATTTTTTTCGAGTGAAGCCTAGCCGCGGTAATCACGCCATCGGTCGGTAGGCGACGCTCGCATCATTATAGAATTCGATCTGCCGGCCGCCGACGCGACGCACGACACGCCAGCCATGGGCGTGGGCGAGATCACGCAATTCCGAATCGGACAGCGCCTGGACGACTTTCAGTTCTGAAGGATGCGATACAAAATATTCCGGTTTAACGGCGAGCATCCGCGCGATTTTCGTGACGACCGCCGGCAATTGATTTTGCATCGCGCGCGCGGTTACTGTCGGGTGCTCCGTCGTGCCGGCGGCGGATTTTTCGGCAACGGTCTTCCATCCAGCGCAGGCGGTTCCTTCGCTTTGCGGTTCAGCTTCGGTCCAAGCGCCACCTGTGCTTTGCGCGAAGGCGTCGGCCCACGCGCGGTTGGTTTCTCGTTAGCCGGCATATCGTCACTATTAGAAACGAGGCGAAAGGGCGCGGCGGTCTTGTCGTGAGGCGCGCCTCGCTTTGCGGAGTTGATTGGCTGCGCTAGGTTCGGGCCGATGTTTTCCGAAACCGTTGAACTGCGCGGGCACATAATCGATTCGCTCATTCTGCCGAAAGTGCTCGATCAAATTCTGACGCAGGGCGGCGACTTCAAGATCGGCGAAATCAAGATCGGTCAGAACCGCGCCGATCAGAGCTATGCGCGCATCGAAGTTTCGGGACCGACCCATGAAGCACTCGATGATATCGTGCTCCGCCTGCGCCAACACGGCGCCGAGGTCATCGAAAAAGCCGACGTGCAACTCGCGGCTGCTCCGAGAGACGGCGTCTTTCCACGTGATTTTTACGTCACTACGAACCAGCAGACCTTCATCAATCTCGGTGGGGCGGAAATCGAAGTGCATCCCGCGATGATGGATTGCGGGATCGTGGTCGATCGCGGGGCGCGCCGCGCGACCGCCCTGAAGTTCCACCAGATTCGCCGCGGCATGGAAGTCGTCGTCGGCCATCAGGGAATCAAGGTCGCGCCTTTACAACGTTCCACTTCGCACACCGACGTCTTCGAATTCATGGCGACGAGCATTTCCGTCGAGAAACCGAAGAGCGCGGTCATCCGCGAAATGGCGCGCGAGTTCAGACGCGCTCGCGCTGACGCCGGCAAGATCCTGATCGTGGCCGGGCCGGCAGTAGTGCACACCGGCGCCGCGCCGCATTTGGAAAAATTGATCGAGCGCGGTTTTGTGGATCTTTTTTTCGCGGGGAACGCGCTCGCGGTCCATGATATTGAGAACGCGCTTTTCGGCACATCGCTCGGCGTTAATCTCGAGCGCGGCGCGCTCGCCGATCGCGGCCACGAGAATCAAATGCGCGCCATCAACGCGATCCGCGAGGCGGGAAGCATCTCGCGCGCGGTGGAAACCGGCCTGCTCAAGAGCGGTATCATGACGGCGTGCGTGCGGCGCGGGGTTGAGTTTGTCCTGGCCGGATCGATTCGCGATGACGGGCCGCTGCCGGAAGTCATCACCAACACGATCGCGGCGCAAGATGCGATGCGCGAAAAAATCACCGGCGTCACGATCGCGCTCATGATGGGAACGATGTTGCATTCGATGGCTGTCGCGAATCTTTTGCCGGCGACAGTGAAAACGTTGTGCATCGACATTAATCCCGCCGCGATCAGCAAGCTGACTGACGGCGCTTCTTTTCAAGCGGTAGGACTCGTCACCGACATCGAACCGTTTCTGCGCGAGCTGGCGGATTATCTCGCGAACGATTCGGAAAATGGCGCGGGTTCAATTGGCGGGCGCTGAACGGATTTCCGAATGCGCGAGCTTCTCCTGTGTCCGCCGGATTATTACGGCATCGAGTACGAGATCAATCCTTGGATGAGTCGGGCGCGCGGCGCCGAGGTGCCGTTGGCCCAAGCGCAATGGAAAGGCCTTTTCGACACGCTTTCGAAACTCGATTGCAAAATCGAGTTGATTCCGCCGCGGCCGAGACTTCCCGACATGGTTTTTACGGCCAACGCCGGGCTCACCGTCGGCCGCCGTTTTATCCCCAGTAATTTTCGCCACGAGGAACGCGCCGGCGAAGCGCCGCATTTCGCGCGCTGGATGGAGGAGCACGGCTACGAAGTCATTTGGCTGCCGAAGACTTTATATTTCGAAGGCGAAGGCGACGCGCTCTTCGGCGGTGACACGCTTTTCTGCGGTTACAAATTTCGCTCCGACATCAATTCCCACCGCGCTGTGGCGGACATTCTCGGTTGTCTTGTCATTTCGGTCGAACTGGTCGATCCGCGTTTTTATCATATCGACACCTGCTTTTGTCCACTGCCGGACGGGGGAGCAGTCTGGTTTCCAGACGCGTTCGACGACTACGGACAGCGCGCGATCCGCGATCATCTGCGCGATTTGATTGACGTTGCGCCGGAAGAAGCGGCGCATTTTTCCTGCAACGCCGTCGTGCTCGATCGCGACATAGTGCTGCCGGAAGGCGCACCGCAACTGGTCACAGCATTGCGTGATCGCGGTTACACCTGTCACTCGCTGCCGATGACTGAATTCCTCAAGGCCGGCGGGGCGTGCAAATGTCTGACGATGTTCATGCCACAGCGCGAGAAGGCGGCCTAACGAGTTAGACGGCGCGAGATTTTCTGTCATCCCAAGCCGCGCAGGCTTAGCTCAGCCTCCCCGTTTTCGCGCGAGCTCGCTCTCGATTTTTCCCAGGGGTAAGCAATTCATCACGTCCTCTTCGGTGAGCCAGCCTTTGCGCGCCACGCCCACGCCAAACCACAATTCCTGCACGCGTTCCGTGCCGTGCGCATCTGGATTGATCACGCATTTCACTCCTTTTTCCTTCGCGAGCGGCCACCAACGCCAATCAAGGTCGAGCCGCTTCGGCGCCGCGTTGATCTCAATCCATGTTCCGGTTTCTGCCGCGGCATCGATGATTGCCGGAATATTCACCGCGTAAGGATCGCGTTTCAACAGCAGCCGCCCGGTTGGATGCGCCAGCATCGTCACAAGCGGATGGCGGATCGCGCGAATAATCCGCCGTGTCATTTCCGCTTCGGAAAGCGTGAAGGCGGAGTGGACCGAGGCGACGACATAATCGAGTTCCGCCAAAACTTCATCGTCAAAATCGAGCGCGCCGTCGCGCAGAATATCGCACTCGACTCCGGCGAAAAGACGGAAATCTTTCGCGGTTTCGTTGAAGTCTCGGATCGCTGCTATTTGCGTGCGCAGCCGGGCGGCGTCGAGGCCGCGAGCCTGGATCGAGCTGCGGCTGTGGTCGGCGATTCCAAGATATTGCAGGCCGAGCGCCTGGGCGGCCGCCGCCATTTCCTCGAGCGAATTGCGGCCGTCACTCGCGGTGGTGTGGCAATGAAATGTCCCGCGCAAATTTTCCGCTTCGAGTAAGCGCGGTAATTTTCCGGCAGCGGCCGCCTCGAATTCACCGCAGTTCTCTCGCAATTCTGGCGGGATGTAATCGAGGCTGAGAGCGCGATACAAATCCGCCTCCTCGCGAACTTCTGGAATTATCTTCGCTGTTTTTTTCCGTTTCGAAGCGGGATCGGCCGGCGCCGGCGCGATCCGATATTCATTCAAGGTCCAGCCGCGTTGCAGCGCGCGGTTTCGCAGCACCACGTTATGTTCTTTGCTTCCGGTGAAATAATTGAGCGCAAACGGATACTCCCTTGCGCTCACCACTCGCAAGTCGCTTTGAATGCCGGAGCGCAATCGCACGCTCGATTTCGTCGGGCCTTGCGCGATCACCGATTCAACCAGGGGATGGGCAACGAATGCGCCGGTGATTTCCGCCGGCGCGGAAGTTGCCACGATGAAATCGAGGTCGCGCACAATTTCTTTTTTTCGCCGATAACTCCCGGCGATGCAGACATGGAGCGCCTCCGGATGCGACCGAAGATCGTGCAGCATCGTTTCGGCGTTTGCTGAGATCGCTCCAAGTTGAAACGAACCGGAATGTCTGGCCCGCTCGGCGATGGCGCGGCAAAATTTTTCCTGCGTTGTTTTTCCAAAACCGGGGAGCGCTGCGACTCGTCCCGATTCGCAGGCGGCCAGCAATTCCGCGATCGAGCCGACCTGCAGTTTTTCGTGGAGCGCCTTTACTTTTTTCGCGCCGAGACCGGGCAGCGAGAAAAGCTCGAGAATGCCGGCCGGGAATTCAGCGCGCAAATCCTCGAAGAATTTC
Source organism: Chthoniobacterales bacterium (assembly GCA_036494865.1). Taxonomy (GTDB): domain Bacteria; phylum Verrucomicrobiota; class Verrucomicrobiia; order Chthoniobacterales; family UBA10450; genus AV80. Next base: position 22,538 of record DASXNS010000249.1, read on the forward strand.
AGCGATCCAGTTTCGACCAGCTCTTTGATTTTCGCCGCGATCGCCTTGCCGATGCCGGGGATTTTTTCGAGTGTGGCCTCGTCGCGCAAATCGGAAATATTTCCGCCCCAGGTTTCGAGGGACCGGGCCGCATTAGTGTAAGCGCGAATCTTGAAAGGGTTTTCAGCTTTGAGTTCGAGCAAAGTCGCGATCTGATCGAGGATTTCTGCAATCTTCGTTTTCTCCATCGCGGGAACATCAAGCGAAAATTGCGAACAGTCGATACCCCGCAGTCGGTGCTAGAAAGACCGAGGGAATAAGCACTCGTTAGGCTGAGGTGCGCTCGCTCTCTACTGCGAGCCGGCCTTGGATTCGATCTGGTTCAAGCTGGGATTATTCTGCTTCACCCATTGCTCAATCGCATCCACCTCCCGAGGATCGATCGCCGTGGCGCGAGGCAGCTGCGATTCAACCAGGCTTTCGCTGGAACCGGGCGCGATCGGCTTCGCTTTCTGAATACGAAATTTCCAATGCCTCCCGAAACGGAGCAGTGCGTAATACATCGTTTTCGCTTCGACCGCGCTTACGCCGCTGCAGCGCATGGCGTTGTAAAACATCCGGTCGGTCTCCGCGGGCGGATGCGTTCTTTCATCGTAGGCAACGTCGTGCAGAACGGAGGCGTTCCGATATTTTCCCTCGAACGGGCCGCCCATCACCGACCAAAGTGGGCGTGGGATCGATGCGCCGTCGATGATCGAGCCAGCCGGCGCGATCCACACGACGCCTTGCGGATCGGTGTAACGCAATTCGTTTAAAAGCGTCATTGTCCGGCCGTCGGCGTCCCAGCGCGTATCGATGGGTCCGCTGTAATAACCCCAGGACGCGGCCGGTTTGTCGGGTGCGGCCTGTTCGGTTTTCTTTCTTCCGCCGGCGCAGGCCGTTAGCAGCACAAAAATAAGCAGGAAGGCTTTTGCCCTGCCGGTCCGGCAACAGTCCGCGCGTCTCCTGCCTAACAAGTCCATAGAACGCGCGCTTTTACCATCTCGCGAATCGACTCGTTAGGTCGAAGAGGAAACTAATGCCTTCTCCCGCCGGATGCGCGGGGAATTCGATCCGGCCGGCGCGGACGTTGTCGCGG
>DASXNS010000250.1:0-4634 GCA_036494865.1 Chthoniobacterales bacterium
GGTTTGAAATCGTCGAGCTTGTGGCGATCGAAAACGACATAAGCGACCGCGGCTTCATGCGGCGACGGCTCGATCAAACTCACCGTGCTCCACTCCGGCACTTTCGGCGAGACATTGCTCCAATGCTGTCCCTCATCGGTCGTCAAGTGCACCAATCCGTCGTCGCTGCCGGCCCAAAGCATTCCCTTTTGTTTCGGCGATTCCGCCAGCGCAAAAATCGTATCGTAATATTCCACCGAGGTGATGTCCTTGGTCAGCGGACCGCCGCTCGGTTGCTGCTTGCTCTTGTCGTTGCGGGTCAGATCAGGGCTGATCTGCGCCCAGGTGTTGCCTTGATCGGTCGATTTAAAAACGGATTCCGCCGCAGTGTAGATCGTGTCCGGATTATGCGGTGAAAGGAGGAGCGGCGAAATCCATTGGAAACGATGAGCCAGATCGACGGCGCCGTGTCCGGAATTATCGAGCGGCAGGACGCTGGCGTCCTGGCTGTGCTCTTTGCTTTTATCGTAGCGCGTCAGATAACCTTCGTTATTGGAATAAATGATGTGCCAGTCGCGCGGATCGGGAATGACGAATCCGCATTCGCCGCCGCCGGCCTGAAACCAATCCTGCGCGCTGATCACACCAGAGTCTGTGCGGCTCGCGATCCCGACATTCGAGTTGTCCTGTTGCGCGCCGTAGATGTGATACGGAAAGGCGTTATCGACCGCGACATGATAAAATTGCGCAGTCGGCTGGTTGTTTTGCGTCGTCCAGGTCTTGCCGCCGTCCGTCGAGATGCTCGCTCCTCCATCGCTCACGTTCGCGATTGTCTGCGGATTTTCCGGATCGATCCAAAGCCCGTGATGATCGCCGTGGCGCGCGGGAAGAAGAGTAAACGATTTACCGCCATCGACCGAGCGAAACAGGCCGGTGTTTAAAACATAAACCGTGTCGGGCGCTTTCGGATCCGCATAAACTTTAGTGAAATACCAAGCCCGCTGGCGGAACCGGCCGTCGTCATTCACTCGCGCCCACTTTTGCCCACCATCCTCAGAGCGATACAATCCGCCTTCCTTCGCTTCGATCATCGCGTAGATGCGATTCGAATCGGCGCCGGAAACCGCCACGCCGATTCGCCCCAGAATTCCATCCGGCAATCCATTTCCTTCCAGATGTTTCCAGGTCGCGCCACCGTCTTCCGATCGATACAAACCGCTGCCCGGTCCGCCGCTGGAAAAAAACCAGGGCTGCCGGCGCGCCTGCCAGAGCGCGGCAAACACGATGTTCGAATTATGCGGATCGAAAACAACATCGATGCCGCCCGTGTCCTGATCTTTGCCAAGGACTTTCGCCCAGGTTTTCCCGCCGTCAGTCGTGCGAAAAATTCCGCGCTCCTGGTTTGGACCAAAAATGTGACCAAGCGCCGCGACCAAAACAATGTCGGAATTTTTCTCGTCCACGATCAGCGCGCCGATGTGACGCGTGTCCTTGAGCCCGATATTTTTCCAAGTCTTCCCCGCATCGACCGATTTAAGAACGCCGGCGCCGTAGGAAATGTTGCCGCGAACCGCTGCTTCGCCGGTGCCGGCATAAACCACGTTGTGGTCGGAAGGCGCGACCGCGATGGCCCCGATTGACGCGATTTTTTCCTTGTCGAAAAGCGGATTCCAATTCGCGCCGCCGTCCGTTGTTTTCCAAACTCCACCGGCGACTGCGCCAAAATAAAATGTGCCCGGCTCGCCCGGAACTCCCTCGATCGCGAGAGCGCGACCGCCGCGAAACGGGCCGACCTGGCGCCATTGCATTCCGCGAAAAAGTTTTTCGTCGATCGAGCCGGAGGATGGCGCGGGCGATGACGCGGGATTAACCGCGGCGGAGGAAAGCAGAAGCGAAAAGAAGAATGAAACGAAGGAAAGAAAGGGACGAAAAGACATCCGGTAAGATGTCAGGTGAAACAGAAAAGGTTCAACCACAATGTTCTGTTGCGTTCGCGGCAATGAATCAGAGCGGCTGAAAATATTCGCGCGGGTTCAGAGCGCGGGGGGACGTTTCGCTAATGCGGGATGGGCACTGAACGATTCGGCCTGGTGTGCCGCTGCCATGGCCCGCGCGCCACGCCGGGCGGCTTGAAATTTTACCAGCAGCCACGCGCCGATCACATAAGCGAGACCGAGCAGCGGAATGAAAATGCCTTCAAAAGAAGGATAAAGGCCGAGCCAGAAGCCGGCCCAGGTCGGAACATGCAAACCGGGCACAGGATGAATCGGAAGCCAGCCGACCGTTTGAAAAAGTCGCACGGTCGATCCGAGAAAAGTAACCAGAATCGTCACGACCAGAATGCCGGTGAAAACGAGAAGTTTCCGATAGGGCAGCCGCGCTCCGATGACAAAGATAATGAAACCGGCCACGGCCACCATCACGACGCCACAGGCCACGCCGATGAGCACCCATTTCATGCCGCTCTCCAGGATGAGCGATTGCAGGAAAAGGGTGGTCTCGAAACCTTCGCGGTAAATCGTCAGGAAACCGACCATGACGAGCGAGAGCCATTCGAGCCGTGATTCGTCCAGGGCGTCGCCCGATTTCGTGAGCTTCCGCAATTTCGCGTTCCAGCCGACCCAATAAACTTTATGAAAGACCCAATTGGTCACCATCAGGAGAACGAGGACGGCCAGGACGGAAATGATCGACTCGAGTTTTTCGCCAAAGCGGCTAAGCGACTGAATGATGGTGCGCGAAAGCCAGAAAGTGAGCGCAGTCGCCGCGATCGCCAGCCACGCGCCGGTGACGACGCGCCGCCGGGTGTAGCGATGCTCGGGTCCGCGCATCCCGGCGAGAAGGGCCGCGAGAACGACGACGGCTTCCAATCCTTCCCGTGCTGCAATCGAAAGCACGGTATAAATGACTGTCGGCGGGGAAAGATTCACTTTGAGCAGCGCGCTGCATTGATCGACCGCGGTCAGCGTTCGCGTAAACGCAGCCTCGAGCGCCGGGCCTTTCGTGCGTTGATCGAAGAGCGCTTTGATTCCCGGCTGATCGTCCTGCCCGTCGAGAAAGCTGCGCTCGGCGCGCAATCCCAATTCCGGATCTCGAGGCAGCACGCGCTTTTCCAGTTCCGTGTCGAAGGTCGTGTAGGCGTCGACCCGGAGCGATTCCGCTTCGTCCCAGCGCCCTGACTGCGCCGCCGCCAGAGAATTTTTCAGCGACATCCGGACCTCCAGCGCAACTTCCTCGACGATTCCCCGGCTCGAGCCGGCGCGCTGCGCAGTGAGACCGAACGCGCGTCCAAGAATATTTTCGATTTCTTTCGTCGCCTGTTCGATTTCGGCCGGATCCGCTTTGGCCAAAATCAGGCGCTCGGTCTCTTCCATCTTCGCGATCAGCGGCGCCGAGTATTTTTCAAAGGCAGCCGGCTTCGATTGCCGCCAGGTGCCGCTCAATTCGCTCGCAAGTTGCTGCGCCTGGACAATAAAATCTTTTGCTTCCCGATATTCGAGCGGGACCACAATCTGCCCGTCGCGAACGCCGTTGTGATATTCCTTGGGCACGAGTCGCACCAGCTTCACCAGCAAACGGCCGTGCCGCTCGATCTCCTGCGCCGTGAGCAGATTTGGAAGTTGCGATTCCAATTGCGTTTGCCACTTGGCGAAACTTTCCAGGAACGCACTCCACTCCGATTTTATCGCCAGCGAAAGAAGCTGCTGCGAACCGGGCAAACCTTGCGGGGCGATCGGGGGAACGTGCGCGAGTGCGCCCAGCTCGGCCGGGAAATTTGCCAGCGCGGAAACTTCCGCGAGCCGGGCCGCGACCAGCGCTGGACTGGCGCTGCCGGCGACGACGACGCGTTTGAGCGTATCCAGCCTTTCGCGAACGCGGGTGATTTGCCAGGAAAGATATTCGCGCGCGAGCAATGCACTCACCGCGTCCTGCTGCAATTTGTTGCGGCCCATCCGCTGCAGAGCAAGCGCGCCCTCGACTGCGCTGGCGTGTTTCGGCAGTGCGATCAAAGCGCGCCACGATTGCGCTCCGCTGATGTCGGCGCGCCGCTGATGATCCAGCATTTCCAGAGCAGCAGCGTGTTCTAAAGCGGCGGCAATTGTTCCGCAGAACTGCGCCACGTTCACGGGATCGTTCGATTCGGCTCCTCGCATCGGCGCGACGGCGTTCTCCCACAACATTTTCGCGCTGGGCGATTGCAAGCCGGCCGCGAAATGCTTTTCCGATTCCTGGAGCGCAATCCAATCCTGCGGATCGAGGCGATTGCCTAACGAGTCCAAAAGAACCTCTTCGGTTTGGGCCTGGATCGATTCAAAATCCGCCGCCACATCGGCGCGCGCTGAAGCGCCGGCGCAGACAATCACCGCAAGCGCTGCGGCGCAGCTCAGCCCGCGTCGCAATTTCATGCTCCCGAAGGACCGAGATCGAGAAGTGCGGCCGCCTGTTCCACCTGCGGAACTAGCTTGTCGGCTTTTTGTTTTGCCTGTTCGCCCAACTCATCTACTTCCGCGGGTGACATCGCCGTGCCCGCTTTTTTTTCGCGCCGATCCACCCGTTCGATGAAGGCGAGAATACCATCGAACCCGCGCTGGATCGAGGTAGCGAGCGCCGGATCTCTTGTCATGACCTGCCCATGGACCGCGCGATAAAGAACC
>DASXNS010000251.1:0-8819 GCA_036494865.1 Chthoniobacterales bacterium
TGCTTCCCCTCGTGGCAGCCGGTATTCGGAGCGAAGGAATTTTTCTTATGATCAAGGGTGCGCAATTTCGCTGTTCGAGTTTTGTATTTTTCAAACTCGGAGGCGTGGCGCTCGCGGTCACGTTGGGTCTGGCCGGCTGCAATAAAAACGAAAACGCCGCCGGATCCGCAAGCGGCGACACGATCAAGATCGGCGAGTATGCTTGCTTGACCGGTCAAACCGCCAGTTTCGGCACCGCATCGCACAACGGCGCGGCGCTGGTGATCGACGATGTGAACAGGAGCGGCGGAGTTCTCGGCAAAAAAATCAAGCTCATCACCGAGGACGATCAGTCGAAGCCGGGCGAGGCGGCGACAGCAGTGCGGAAATTAATTTCACGCGATCACGTCGTCGCGGTCGTAGGGGAAATCGCTTCATCGCGTTCACTGGAAGCAGGACCGATCGCGCAGCAAAACAAAATCCCGATGGTTTCGCCCGGCTCAACCAATCCGAATGTGACCAAGATCGGCAATTATATTTTTCGCGTCTGCTTCATCGATCCGTTTCAGGGCACGGTGATGGCGAAGTTTACTTTGAATTCGCTCAAGAAAACGCGCGTCGCGGTTTTGACCGATGTGCGCCAGGATTACAGCGTCGGTCTCGCGCAATTCTATAAGGAATACTTCACCAAGAACGGCGGCACGATCGTCGCGGAGCAAAGCTACAGCTCCGGCGATCAGGATTTCAAAGCGCAGCTCACTTCGATCAAGGCGGCGAACCCCGAGGCAATTTTTCTTCCCGGTTATTATAATGAGGTCGGCCTGATTGCGCTCCAGGCGCGCGAGCTTGGCCTCAACGTGCCGATCATGGGCGGCGATGGTTGGGATTCGCCCACCCTCACTCAAATCGGCGGCAGCGCCATGGAAGGAAATTTTTTCGCAAACCATTTCTCGACCGAAGACCAGTCGCCCGTCATTCAGGATTTCATTCGCAAATATCGGGCGCGCTTTAATCGCGACCCGGATGGAATGGCCGCGCTCGGGTTTGATGCCGCTAAAGTTTTGCTCGATGCGATGACTCGCGCCGGCAGCTCCGATCCGGCGAAAGTGCGAGACGCGCTCGCTGCCACAAAAGATTTTCAAGGCGTGACCGGCAAGATCACGATCGATGAAAATCGAAACGCGAATAAATCGGCAGTGGTGCTAACGATCAAGGACGGGGGATTTCACTACGTCGAGACGATCGCGCCGTGACAGACGGGCCTTTCGTTCCTTATTACCATGCCGAGCGAAGTCGAAGCATCTCTCGTTTCGAGCCGATGCGGCGCGGTTAGGATTTGCATCGGTCGCGCGTGAACCAATTCCTCCAGCAACTCATCAACGGGCTTTCCCTTGGTTCCATTTACGCGCTGATCGCGCTCGGTTACACAATGGTTTATGGCGTGCTCCGTTTCATCAACTTCGCCCATGGCGACGTGTTCATGCTCGGCGCTTATGTCGGCTTGTATTCCGGCCGTTATCTGTCCGGCAAAATGCAAACCGGTCCTTCGGTCGTTCTCGCCATCTCAGTCCTGGCGATTTCGATGATCGTTTGCGCCCTTGTCGGAATTGTGATCGAACGGCTGGCCTACGCGCCGCTTCGCAACCGGCCGCGTCTCACCGTTTTGATCACCGCGATCGGCGTCTCGCTTTTTCTGGAATACGGCGGGCAACAATTTTTCGGCGCGGGACCGGACAATTTTCCGCAGATTTTGCCGCACTACGAAGTGTTGCATACCGGCGCGCTTAGCGTCACCAGCAACCAGTTGATCGTGCTATCGGTCACGATCGTGCTTCTCATCGCGCTGACTTTCATCGTTCTCAAAACCAAAATCGGCACGGCGATGCGCGCCCTTTCCTTTAACCCGACCGCCGCTTCCCTCATGGGAATCAACAACAGCGTCGTGATTTCGTTCACCTTCGGATTGGGTTCGGCGCTGGCGGCCGCGGCCGGAATTTTGTGGGCGGTAAATTATCCATCGATAAATCCGCTGATGGGATTATTGCCCGGAATAAAAGCATTTGTCGCGGCGGTGCTCGGCGGCATCGGCAATATTCCCGGCGCGGCGCTCGGCGGACTGATCCTGGGCGTGACCGAAACGCTGGTCGTGGGTTACAGCGATCGACTTCACATTCCGCCGAGCTATCGCGACGCCGTCGCCTTCGTGGTCTTGATTGTGATCCTGCTCTTCAAACCCTCCGGCTTACTCGGCAAGTCCGGTTCCGAAAAAGTATGAAGATCGCGCCCGGGAAAATCTATCTGCTGATCGCGGCGATCGTGAGTTGCGCGGTTTCGAATTGGCTCCCGATGGATCAGTATGTGCGCGAGATCGTTCTCACCATCGGCATCAATATTATTCTCGCCGTCAGCTTGAATCTGGTGAATGGACACACCGGCCAGTTCTCGTTAGGCCATGCCGGCTTCATGGCGATCGGCGCTTATTTTTCTGCCGCGGTCACGACATTTTGGGCGCCGCAGTTGTTGCCCTCTGTCGATCTCAGCAGCGGAATCGCTGCTCCTTTAGTTTTCTTGATTGCGCTGCTTTCCGGCGCATTGCTCGCCGCGGTCGCCGGCCTGATGATTGGAATTCCATCCCTCCGATTGCGCGGTGATTATCTCGCGATCGCAACCCTCGGTTTCGGCGAGATCATCCGCGTCATCATCCAAAACACTGATGCGATGGGCGGATCGCGCGGCTTTTCAGTCACGAACGGATACACCACGATTTTTTGGACGTTTCTCTTCGCCGCGGTCACCGTCTATGTCGTGAGTAACCTGGTCAATTCCGCCTACGGGCGCGGTTTTCTCGCTGTGCGCGACGATGAAGTCGCAGCCGAATCGATCGGGGTGAACACGACAAAATATAAAGTGATCGCGTTTGTCCTGGGAGCGTTTTTCGCCGGGATCGCCGGCGGATTATATGCGCACTTCAAACAATATCTTCATCCCGACGGTTTCAATTTCATCAAATCAATCGAAGTGGTCGTGATGGTGATTCTCGGTGGAATGGGCAGCACCTTCGGCGTCATCGCCGCCGCTATTTTCTTGTCGCTGCTCCCGGAAGCTTTGCGATTCGTTCCGCAAGTTTACGAGCATCTCTCCGGAAATCCGCTGCCGCACTTGATCGACGATCTTTTGAAAAATCGAATGCTCATCTACTCGATTCTTCTGATCATTTTGATGCTGACCCGACCGCAGGGAATCTTTGGCGGGCTGGGCGGCCGGCCGGCGTTTTTGTTCAGAAAAAAATCAGCGCGTGCCGATGGAATCTCTGCTTGAGCTTCGCGATTGCACGATGCGGTTCGGCGGCTTGACCGCGCTCTCGAACCTTTCGCTTCAGATCGGCCCGCGCGATTTGGTTGGATTGATCGGGCCCAACGGCGCTGGCAAAACCACCGTCTTCAACATCATCACCGGAATTTACGAACCAACTTCCGGCGCGATCGAGTTAGGCGGTCAATCGTTGGTCGGTCGGAAGGCCTCGGCGATCGCGGCCCGCGGCGTCGCCCGAACATTTCAAAACATCCGGCTCTTCGCTTCGCTGACGGTTTACGACAACGTGCGCGCCGCTTTCACGATGCATTTGCGGCACGGCATCGCACACGCGCTCTGGCGCGGAGGATCGTTCCGCAAAGAAGAGGACGAGATCGGGGAACAAGTCCTCGATATTTTAAGAATTTTTCATCTCGAAAATTTGCGGGACGTGGAATGCAAAAGTTTATCCTATGGCGATCAACGGCGTTTGGAGATCGTGCGGGCGCTGGCGACGAAACCGAAACTTTTGCTCCTCGACGAACCGGCCGCGGGAATGAATCCGCGCGAAAAAGAGCAGCTGATGGAGTTGATCCAGTTCGTGAAGGAGAAATTCCAAATCGCGGTGCTGCTGGTGGAGCACGACATGAAAGTGGTGATGGGAATCTGCATGCGCGTATCGGTGCTCGATTACGGAATTAAAATCGCAGAGGGAACGCCGGCGGAAGTGCAGAAAAATCCGAAGGTGATCGAAGCATATCTGGGCGAGGAAGCGGCCGAGGAAGAAGAAGGGAAAACGCCCAACGCCCAACGCCCAACGCCGAACCCAGAATGAAAAAGGAAGAAAGATTGCTGTGCTGGAATTGAAAGATCTCGCGGTTTCCTACGGGTCGATCACGGCGCTGCACGATGTTTCGCTGCGGGTGGGGAAGGGCGACATCGTGACCTTGATCGGCGCGAATGGCGCGGGGAAATCGACAACGCTGCGGGCGATCTCCGGATTGCTGAAGGTGCAGCGCGGGAGCATCAAATATGAAGATGAAGAAATCGCGAACGAACCGCCGCATCGGATCGTGGCGCGCGGGATTTCCCACGTCCCGGAAGGCCGGATGGTTTTCGCGAACCTGACCGTCTCGGAAAATCTCTCGATGGGCGGTTATCTGCGGAAGGACCGGAAACAATTCGACGCGGACTTCGATTTTATTTTCGGAATGTTTCCGCGTCTGAAGGAGCGGCTGAAACAAGTGGCGGGCACGCTCTCGGGCGGCGAACAGCAAATGCTCGCGATCGGCCGCGCCCTTATGAGCAAGCCGCGCTGCCTGATGCTGGACGAGCCTTCACTCGGGATCGCGCCGATCCTGGTGAAGACAATTTTTCAGAAGATCGTCGAGATCAACCGCTCGTTAGGCATCACCATTTTGCTGGTGGAACAGAACGCGAATCTTGCGCTCGAAGTTTCAAACTATGGTTACGTCCTCGAGACAGGGCGGATCATATTGCACGATCAGTCGAGCGCGTTGCGCACCAATGAGCGCGTCAAAAGCGCGTATCTCGGCGGCGGCTAAGCGCGGCTGCCGTTCCCGAATCCGTTCGCTGGGCTGGAAGCGCCGAAACCCAGAATCGCTTCAATCTGCTGCCGGCTGGTGAAAGCGTCAGTCGCTTCACGGAAGAGCGAGCGATGGAGCGCTTCCGCCTCCGACAGGCCGGAGTCGATTGTGCGCAAGAGCTCGCGATCGGTATCGCTGAGGGACACGGCGGCCGGATCATCCGCGTGCTGTTGGAGGCGGCCGACAATTTCCACGAGTGCATCGCCGTCGTATTTCGTCGCGCGGAACGCGTCGATCATCCGCTGGAAGCTCATGTGGAACGGCACCGTTGCGACGTCGATCGAAAGATCTTCCGTCATCGCCTCCGGTGGCGTCAGGATCGGCTCGGAAATTGCAACGGAATTCCAAACGCCGGCCGGCTCGTGAAATCCAATTTCGATCCGATAAGAATTGCGCGGATGCAGGACGCCGATAGAGAAAGTTCCGGCCATCGGTTCGACCGCTGTGCTAGTTTCTTCGATTCCATCGCCGGACAAAACGCGCAGCCGGACCTTCCGATCGGACGGCGGGTTGTTCCCGAAAACTTCCGGCCAATTGATGTCCCAGTAAACGAAAAGTGTGCGCGGGTCGCGGGCAATCCCAAACAAAACCGGGCGGCCGTAAGAGCGCGGAAGCTCGCCGAGATTTTCGTAATCATCGGACACAACCGGTGAGTTTGGGTGGGCCTGGGATGAAACGACGGGGCGTTTTGAAATCATAAAGCCGGTATTGCGTCTCCGCTGGTTTTCTTCCCGCATGACTTCGCCTTCATCCCCGCTGGCATCATCCGCCATCTTCAGAAGGCCGTCTGCTTCCATGTTATGACAATACACATAATGGCGAAGCGCGCGACTTCAGAAAGGCGCCTCCGCCGATTGAAGAGGGGTAGCAATTATCCCGAAGCGGAACTCGGCAATCCGGCTGCTTTCCAGGCCTTAAAACCGCCGGCCATGGAGCGAACGTTTTTGTAGCCCATCTTTTGCAGGCTTTCCGCGGCCAGGGCGGAGCGCCCGCCGGCTCCGCAATGACAAATGATCGGCGCATTCAAATCGGGAAATTCCTTTTCGATTTCGACTTCGATCATGCCGCGGCTGAGATGAATCGCATCGGGAATATGTTCTTCATCCCACTCATCTTTTTCACGCACATCGATGACGGCGGCTTCGCCGCTTTTTAATTTTGCGGCGGCATCCTCGGGCGAAATTTCGCGAATATTCTTTTTCGCGTCGGCGATCAGTTTTTCGTAGCGGTTCATTTGTTTGGACCTATTCGTAACGCAAAGCGTCAATCGGATCGAGCCGCGAAGCTTCGCGTGCGGGATAAAATCCAAAGAAAATGCCGACGGCGGCGCTGACCAGAAACGCGATCAGCATCCAAAGCGGCGAAATGACGGTAGGCCAATTCTTGATCATCGAGATCACTTTTGAGGCGACGATGCCCGCGGCGATTCCGATAATGCCGCCCATCGCGCTCAACACCACCGCTTCGATCAAAAATTGAGTGAGGATGTCGCGGCCATGCGCGCCGACGGCGAGGCGAACGCCGATCTCGCGAGTGCGCTCGGTGACGCTGACAAGCATGATGTTCATGATGCCGATACCGCCGACGACGAGGGAAACGCAGGCGACGGCAAAAAGCAGGCCGGTCATGACGTTGGCGGTGGCGTTCGCGGTGTCGGCGACTTCCTGTTGGTTGCGAACGGTGAAATCGTCGTCGCGGCCGGAGCGAATGTTGTGACGTTGGCGAAGGAGCGACACGATTTGTTGCTGGGCCGATTCGATTTGATCCTCGGACGCGATCTGGACGTTAATGTTGCGCAGGGTCGTGCCGCCGACGACGCGTTTCATGGCGCTGGTGAACGGCATGATCACGACGTCGTCCTGGTCGGTGCCCTGAAGACTGAATCCTTTCTGGGTCAGCACTCCAGTGACGACGAAGGGCACCCCTTTGATCCGAAGAACTTGGCCGACGGCATCTTCATCTCCGTAAATGTTATAGGCGGCGGTGTGTCCGATAACGCAGACTTTGTTTGCGCTCCGCACATCCTGCGATGAAAAGCCAGCGCCATCCGCAATGATCCATTGCCGGATGTCGAAGTAATCCGCTGATTCTCCGAGAATCCGGGTGAACCAGTTTTGATTTCCGGCCGCGACCTGCGCGGTCGAAGCGACTTCTTCGCTCACTGCGACGACGCCGGGAACTTCGCGGCGAATCGCTTCGGCATCTTCGATCTTCAACGTGCCCGCGCCACCGAATCCGGTGCGAATGCCGCTCGATGTGACGCTGCCCGAAAAAACCTGGAGAATGTTTTGGCCGAGACTCGCAATCTGCGCCTGGACCTGCGCCTTCGCGCCGTTGCCGATGCTGACCATCGCGATGACGGCGCCCACGCCGATGATAATCCCGAGCGCGGTAAGCACGGAGCGCAGTTTATTTTTGCGCAAGGCGCGTCCCGCAACTTTGAAAGTGGCGCCGAGTCTCATGACTGAATTTCGTCCGTCTCCGGTTCGATCCTGCCGAGTCTGGTCATTTCCTCCGTCGCGATGAAGCGCTGGGTGACGGCGCGATTGCTTTTCACGACGCCGTCGCGCATCACGACGTTGCGCCGCGCGTAGGCAGCGATGTCGGCTTCATGCGTCACCATGATGACGGTAATGCCGCGATCGTTTAGTTGTTGAAAAATTCCCATGATCTCGACACTCGTGCGGCTGTCCAGATTTCCAGTCGGCTCATCAGCGAGCAATACTTCCGGATCGTTGATCAAGGCCCGCGCGATCGCGACCCGCTGTTGCTGGCCGCCGGAAAGCTGGCTCGGATGATGATCCTCGCGTCCGGCCAACCCGACGGAATTAAGAACCTGATCGGCCCTTTCGCGCAATTGCGCGTTGGTCAACCGGCGCGTGCCGTAGAGCAGCGGCAGCTCGACGTTTTCGAGCGCGGAAGTGCGCGGGAGGAGATTGAAGCTTTGAAAAACGAAGCCGAGTTTTACGTTGCGATAATCGGCGAGCTGATCGCGCTCGAGGTGCGAAACATCCTGGCCATCGAGCAGATAACGGCCGCGCGTTGGGCGATCGAGACAGCCGAGGATGTTCATGAGGGTCGATTTGCCGGAACCGCTCGAGCCCATCAGCGCGACGAATTCGCCGGCCTGAATTTTCAGCGACACGCCGCGAACGGCGTGCACTTCCATTTCGCCGGTGCGATAAATTTTATGCACGCCATCGAGCTCGACCACGAAGCCGTTGCTTTGCTTGCCGTCCGTCACGCCCCGTTTCGTTTCCTCCAAAAATTAAAACCGGCGTCCGGCGGCGAATGGGTTCGTCGATGCCGGATTCGCCGTCGTCCCAGGGCCAATCGCGCCGATGACGACGCGAGCGCCTTCTTCCAAACCATCCGTTACTTCCGTCGAAACATTGTCGCTGATTCCGGTTTTGATTTGCACTGGTTTCGGTTGCGTCGCGCCGGGCGGAAGCACGTAGACGGTTCGCTCGACCCGGCGCTCGCGCGCAGCCGGATCGCGCGGACGCGGACTGGCGCCGGGAGAACGATTCGGTCCGGTAGCGCGACCCGCGCTCGGCGGGCCTTTCGCTTCGAGCGACGCCTCCGGCGGGCGATAGCGCAGGGCAGCGTTGCTAATCTTCAGGGCGTCGTCGCGATGAGCGATGACAATGGAGACATTCGCAGTCATCCCCGGCTTCAATTTCAAATCGGCATTGCTAACGCCAATGACGGTGTCGTAAGTCACGACATTTTGGACGGTGATCGGTGCGTTGCGCACCTGCACCACTTTTCCGTGGAAGGTGCGGGTGGGATAAGCGTCCACTGTGAAATCGACGGCCTGATCGTTTGCCACCACTCCGATGTCGGCCTCGGCCACATTGGAGTCGATTTGCATTTTGGTGAGGTCGTTGGCAATTGCGAAAATGACCGGCGCCTGCAAACTGGCCGAACCGTTTGACCAAC
>DASXNS010000252.1:0-1800 GCA_036494865.1 Chthoniobacterales bacterium
CTCGGCGGTCGCGAACGAGCCGCGATCGCCGAGGCCGGCGTTGTTGATCAGGAAATCTATCGCGATTCCGTCTGCGAGCAGCCACGCGCACAATTCTTCGACTTCGTTCTGCCGGGAAAGATCCACTGCTCGGCAGTGCACGTTCAAATTAGGATCTTTCTTCGTCAGTTCGTGGCGCAATTCCTCCAGCCGCTCTAGCCGGCGCGCTACCACGACGAGCGAACCGGCGCGGCCCGCGAGCTGACGCGCAAATTCACGGCCGATCCCAGCGGATGCGCCTGTGATCAGGGCGGAGCAACCGGTAAAATCGAATCCGCTCATGGTTGGCGGAGAAGGGGCTCAAGCGTCCGCCACATGAGCTCGGCAACGATGCGATGTCCGGCGGCGGTGGGATGAATCAAATCGGCCTGGTTCAATTCACGATGGCCGCCGACGCCTTCGAGTAAAAACGGGATGAGCGTGGCGTGGTTTTCCTGCGCGAGTTCCGCGAAGACGCGCTGGAAACCGGCGGCGTAATCCGGCCCAAGATTGGGCGGCACCTGCATGCCGGCGAGGACGATTTTCACCGCGGAGTTCTTCGCCTTGGTTTTGTCGATGATCGCCTGGAGATTTGCTTTCATCGATTTCAGGTCGAGCCCGCGCAAGCCGTCGTTGGCTCCCAATTCCAAGACAAGAACGTCTATCGGCCGCTGGAGGAGCCAATCGATCCGGCGCAGCCCGCCCGCGCTGGTGTCGCCGCTCAAACCGGCGTTCTGGACCTCGAATGGCAAACCTGCGGCCTGAATTTTTTCCGCGACCAGGGCCGGAAACGCTTCCGAGGATTCGACTCCTAATCCGGCCGTGAGACTATCGCCTAGAAACACAATTCGCTTGGTCGACGTCTCCGCGGCTCCGGCGTCAGGCAGTCCGCCACCGGACAAAAAAACCGAAAGGGCCAGAGCAATTGCGAAAATTGCTGGCAGTGTCTTCTTCATCTTCACGTGAGCAAATACCGATTCCATTTTTGAATGAGCGCCCTTTCGATCCTCGACGTTCAGCATCTGACAAAAACGTACGACACGGGCGCGGGCAAGTTGACCGTGCTCAAGGACATTTCGTTCACTCTGCCCGCCGGCAGCACCTGCGCGATCCTCGGGCCGTCCGGCAGCGGCAAAACGACGTTGCTCGGGCTGTGCGCGGGACTTGACCGGCCCAGCTCGGGATCGGTGTTGTTGAACGGCATCACACTCGGCGAAGCAAACGAAGACGAGCGGGCGCGGATTCGCAACGAGCATGTCGGGTTCGTTTTTCAAAATTTCCAACTGATTCCGACACTGACGGCGTTGGAAAATGTCACCGTGCCGATGGAATTACGCGGCGATCGGAGCGCGCGTCGCCTTGGTTTGGACTTGTTAGGCCGGGTCGGATTGGCGGAACGCGTGGATCATTATCCGGCGCAGCTTTCCGGCGGCGAACAACAGCGGGTCGCGCTCGCACGAGCTTTCATTAATCGTCCCAAGATTCTTTTTGCCGATGAGCCCACCGGCAATCTTGACGCGGAAACGAGCAGCGCCGTGATCGAGGTCATGCTGGAATTGAACCGCAATGCGGGAACTGCGCTCGTATTAGTCACGCACGATCCCGACATTGCCGGTCTGACAGAGCGGACGATCCGTTTGCGAAATGGGGAGATGGTATGAGGCGCGTTCCAATAGAAAAAGATATCGTGATTTTCCCGGGTAGGGTGGGCGTCCCGCCCGCCGGTGATCGCGTCTCGCGATCACGAACTTTAAAAGATTGTTTCGGCAAGATGCCAAAACC
>DASXNS010000253.1:0-3259 GCA_036494865.1 Chthoniobacterales bacterium
AATCCGCGCCGCTCGGTTTGGGAATAGGTTTGCCCAGCTCGGAAAGCGTGCTCATTCCGATGGTGGCGGTTTCCGCCATCGACGTAGAGGTGCCGGGCGACGGGAAAACAATTCGCGGCGCCTACCTCGATTGGATGACGAGCTCGGAAGTGCTTCACCCGATCAGCGCAGAACAGCGCGATCTGATTCCCGAACCTTTCGCCAGCATGTCGCCGCTTCATCCGCCGGCCCAGGACACGGAAATGTTTGGGACCGTGACGGCATCGCTGGCGGATGAAACCATCCGAATCGGATCGAGCGCGCAAGAAGGCGCCGCCTTTCAATTCGGCCTGGAAGCGCAACCGCTCATCGCGCTCCTGACTTTCGAAGTAGCCAGCCCGAACATCGACGCGCCGCCCGAGATCTTTATCAATGGCGAAAACGCGGGAACGGTCGCGCTGACCATGCCGGACCTCGCCGATCCCGCTTATCGCGGGCAGAATTCAGGACTCGTTAGGCAGATGCGTTTTCAATATACCGGCTGGCTCCGCGCCCAAAAATTAATTCCGGCCAGCAGCTTGAAAGCCGGGACGAACGAACTCCTGGTCGTGAGCGGCGCAGGAACACAAACGGCAATTCGCGCGACCCAGATTCAACTCAAATATATTTGGGATAAATCGGATTATCAGCTCCAGGGAGAGCGCTAAAAAGTTATGAAAAACCGGCGAGACGGATTCACCCTTTTGGAAATCATGCTGGTAGTCGCGATCATCGGCGTGCTTCTCGGCACCGCGATCTACAAATTAACGGGCAACCTGGATGTCGGTCGGAGCGTCGCAGTGCGGAGCGATATTCAGACGCTAAAAGTTCAGTTGAAGAGCTATGAAGCGATGAACGGTTTCCTGCCCACGACCGAACAAGGTTTGGCCGCTCTGATTGCCCCGCCCCAGACCGATCCGAAGCCGGAGCGTTGGATCCAGCTGCTGGACAAAATGCCCAAAGATCCCTGGGGCAGCGAATATATTTATCTCTCGCCGGGACGGAGAAACCCGAACGGCTACGATTTGTATTCCGCCGGGCCGGACCGAAAACCGGACACGGCCGACGACAATTGGGGTGACTAGGCGCAGCGTTTGCGCACAACGGATTCGCGTTTCCTACCCTTCCGGCACCGGTGTCGTAACCGGCGCAGGCGGCCGAGCAGGAGCGCGCGGGATCACGCCGCGCACTCGCGTTTGTGACGAATTCGGGAGCGACGGCACCGGCATTGGTCTTGGGAAAGTTACTTGCGGGGCATTCGGCATCTGGACTGGCGGGTTAAGTTGCGGCATCGGCTGCGGCATGATCGAGGGCGCGTTGTTTTGACCCGGAATCGCCTGTGCGACCAGCGCTTGATTAAAGGTGAGAGTGGCGAACTGACCATCCTTGGCGATCGTCACCCGGGTCGCGCCGACTTTGTCCGACCATTCGATCGAGGAAATACTGAATCCATCGACCGGCGCACTGGTCGTTAGGTATCTCTTGAAATTCTTGTCGGCGCTGGAAGCGATCGTGACCAAATCTCCATCTTTTGCGTGCGCGGCATTGGCCACGAAAAGGTCCTTGGCGAAATCTGGCGTGGCGGCGGGCTGCGCTACTGCCGTGGCAACCGCGAACGGCGAGCGATCCATCATCGTCTGGTAGCGGGAAAAATCGAACGGCTTGGGGACGTCGTCGGTCGCGAAAAGATGCAAGGGCAAACCGAAAACGAGGAGGAACGCAAGGGGCTTCATCTGGTCCCCGAATCTGCTCGCAAAATAGCGCCGTGGCAAATCGAGCGCCTCACTTGCCCGCCGGCACAAACCAGCGCGCGATTTTGAACTTCCCGCGCATCATCGTGGGATCGCTGCCGTCAATCGCGAGGGTAACATTTTCAAAAACGACGAAGGAGTCCGGCTGCTGCACGTCGTAAAGAAAATGGAGAAGCGGCGGCCAGGGGCTTTTGGTTTCGATCGAAGCGAAAACGGATTGGTGATCTGGAGTCGAATCGCTCACGCCGATGGCGGGATTCTCGATCAAAACGTTGTGTTTGCCGGCGATTTGTTTGATCTGATCGAGCAGGGTGGAAGCTTCCCCCGGACTTTTCAAAGTCGGCTGATGTTGTTTGAGCCATTGATCGCGATGCACCCATATGTCGCGCTCTTTAATGTAAACAGCCTGGGTTTTGCGGGTGGCCTGACGGGAAGCGAGGTCTGCATGCGCGTGTGAGAGCATTCCAAAAATCTTGCTCCAGACCACGATGTTAATGAGCAAAATAATTGAGCCGGCCACAATCCACGAGAGGGTGCGTTCTCGCGGATTCATTCGTTGATACCAGGCCGGCATCATCGCGGTTTTCCCTCCAGGCGAAATTGGGCGTGATCGTTCGGCAAAATCCGCGGCGCCGCCATCTCAAATTGAAAAGTGCGCAATCCGGGATTTTTTTTCACTTTGTCGGCGAACTGATAAGCGAGCGCGGCCGAGTTGGCTTCACCATCCACGGAAATTTGGCGGGCGGATTGATTAAACGCGGTGATGCGCACATCCGGCGAGGGCAGGCTTTCGGAAAGATGAAGCAATACTTCGATCGGGTAATAATGCGGATCGATCGCAGGCGCGAGCACCTTCCATTTCGCCTCGGTGTTCTTGACGAATTCAGTGCGGGGGGTGTCGCGCGCGATTCGCCGGTCGAGCCGCCCGATTCGCAATTTCAGAATGAAAAGGTAAGCCAGAAAAAGAACCAACACGGCGGCGTAGGCGCAGCCGGCCCAGATGGCGCGTTTCCGCCACTCCCCTTGCCTAACGAGTTGAACGCGCCGTTGCCGCCAGCTTTCCGGGAGGAGGTTTAGGCCCGTCTCCGCCGGCGGCACTTCGACCGCAATGAAATCGCTGGAGCTGACGAACACGCCTTCCACTGTGTCGCGCAGACTGTAAAGAGCTTCGTCGAGCAAAATACTGGGGAAAGCCGTGCTGATGCCTTGGAGCTCCGCGCTCAAAGCGAGCTGGGGCAAGTCGCGCTGGAGTTGGAGCGGATTGGCGCCATCGAGCGTGCGGGTGAAGCTGAGTTTGCCTTCCTCCGCGATCGCACAAACGATCGCTTCGTTCTCCGGATAAATCAGCAGCACGCTTCCCGCGGGCGCGTGGGTCGCCGCGCGTTGGGCGGCGTAAACCGTCACCTGACTGGGAATCAATCCGCGGGAAAGAAGCGGGGCCGCGATTTCAGAAAGCTTTTCGTTATGAACAGCGACGGCCGAAATGACGC
>DASXNS010000254.1:0-2457 GCA_036494865.1 Chthoniobacterales bacterium
TCACCTTTCACATCGACGTGCCGGTTCCGCATAGTCGTTAGGCCAAAAGATTTATTTTCCCGTGCATATTCTTCATTCCCGACCCGAATAAAAGTGCGCTCGAGTAACTGCACCACCGTCGCCAGAACTTTGTTTCGCGGAAGTCCGCGCAGCTTCAGGTCCTTGTTGACCCGCCGCCGGATTTTCGACAATGCCTGGCCGAACACCAGCATGCGATCGTACTTATTTTCATCGCGCGCTTCCCGCCAACGCTCGTGATAACGATATTGTTTTCGTCCGCGCGCGTCGCGACCGGTCGCCTGAATATGCCCGTTGGGCGAAGGACAAATCCAAACATCCTTGTAAGCGGGCGGAATTGCCAGCCGGCGAATCCGGAGCAAACGAGTTTCGTCCCGGATCGGTTTGCCCTCGGCGTCGAAGTAATCGAAATCACCGCCTTTGGCCTTGCGTGAGTAACCCGGATCGTCATCGCTCACATAGCGCAACCCGGCTTCTTCGGCGACTTGGGCCGGCTCGGTGCTGATATCCAGCTCCGCGATTTTCTTTTTTTCCCTCCGAAGTTTCCCGGCAGCAGTCTCAGGCACTCAAGCAATACGCGCCAGATGAAGCGGGAGGCTGCAACTGATTTGATGGGGGCAGGGCACCCCCCGAATCCAGAAGCTACGCGCCGTAGCTCTTCGTGAATTTTTTGCGCGACTCCGATTCAACCACGGGCGCCGGCGGAGTCGCTTCCGCAGAAGCCGGAGTTTCAGACGCCGGCGTCTGACCGGGTGTTGCGGCTTCCGGCTTGGACGGAGCGCTTCCAGCCGCGTGATCGCGCGAAACTTCGACAAACGCCATCTGCAAATTCGAGAGCGTGTTCCGCAGCACGGTTGACTCTTCATTAGTCAAATTTCCGCGCGTCTTTTCCTGGATCATCCCCAGTTGATCGATGAACATTTTCGCCAGCTCCAAATTGACTTCGCCCTGACCGGTTTGCGGATTGGGAATTTGCCCGAGAAAAAGCGCGGCGTTTTGCGCCTGCATCATCACGAACTCGATGAAGCGCTGCGAAAGTTCGCCCGATTGCGTGCTGGTTTGGACCTCCGCCATCCTACTTTCCTTTCGTTGCTGCTTTCTCCGCCGGCCGCACCCTCGCGAGAACGTAGGGCTGGTTCTGAAAATATTTTGCGGCGACCTGTTTCACTTCATCGAGCGTGAGCGCTTCCACCGCACGCTCGAGTGTCTTGTAATGGGCAAACCCGAGTCCGTAGAGCTCATCGAGCGCCGCCATGTATCCAAAAGAATCATTGCTCTGATTCGCGATCTGCTGCTGTCCGATCAATTTCTTCTTGGCCCGGGCCAATTCTTCACTTGTTAGGCCAGCGGTCGCCAGCTTGTTGATTTCGTCGAGCAACGCGGTTTTTACCAGCTCGATTTTTTGCGGATCCGTGCCGAGATAAAAAAGGAAGAGCCCGGGAACCAAGCCCTGCATCTGGCTCGCGCCGACAAAATAGGCGAGGCCCATTTGCTCCCGAATGCGCACGAAAAAGCGCGAACCCAGATCGCTGCTCGCTTCGTCGATCAACTCCAGCGCGAAGCGGTCCGGACTGAACATATCGGCCCCGCGATAACCGACCATGATCACGCCCTGCGCTTTGTCTTTCAGGCTTTCGACGGAAATGGTTTTGGTGAGTGGCGGCGGTTTCGGCGCGTCGGTCAGGGCAAGACTGCCCGGGTTCATTTCAGCGAGCGTGCGCTCAAAAAGTTCTTTCACTTCCGCCGCTTTGGCGTTGCCGAAAACGGAAATGACGCCGTTCTTCGCGACGAGATAACGATCGCGAAAAGCCAGCAAATCTTTCCGGCTCAACTTCGTAACCGATTGGGCCGAACCCTTCCCGCGAAGCGCATAAGGATGGCTGGGGAAAAGAGCTTCGCGCAAAATATTACGGGCCACCGTGGTCAGCTGTTCTTCGTCTTCCTTAATCCCGGCAAGCTGCACTTCCTTTTCGCGCGCGACCGCTTTCTCCGGCATCGTCGCGTTCAACAAAACATCGGAGAGCAATTCCGCGCCGAGCTTCAGGTCGGGCTGGGTCACATCGAGTGAGATGCTGAAACTGTTGTTGCCCGCCTCGCTCCCGATGCTTCCGCCTACTGCCTCGATCGTGTCGGCGATTTGCTCGGCGGTGCGCGTCACCGTCCCCTTCAGCAGCACCTTCGACATCAGGCGGGTGATGCCGTTGGTTTCCGGCGTTTCGGCCAAAAGTCCTCCGCGAAAAACAGCGGACATGGAAACGAGTGGCAGGCGCGCGTCCTCGCGAATCAGAAGACGCAATCCATTGCCGAGCTCGATTTTTTGAATTTCACCCGCGGCGATTGGCTTCTCGGTTTTATTCTTGAGCGCCAGCGCCCCTTTGGGATTGAGCGAGATGATGGTGAGATTATCGTCGGTCAGATATTTCTCCGCGACGCGGCGAA
>DASXNS010000255.1:0-3998 GCA_036494865.1 Chthoniobacterales bacterium
TTGGGCGTGTCGCCATAAACTTTGTTCGTCGAAGTGAAAACGAACGGCGCCTCCGGGCAAATTTCGCGCGCCGCTTCGAGAAGATTGAGCGTGCCGTTCGCGTTGACCGTGAAATCTGTTTGCGGATCGCGCGCCGCCCAATCGTGGGAAGGTTGCGCCGCGGTGTGAACAACAGCCGCGATATCGTTGCGATGCTGCCGGAATAAATCGAGAACGGCTTTAGCATCGCGAATATCCAGATCGTGATGTTCATAGGAGCGAACGTCTCGAATAAGATGATCGCGGGTTTTTTTAGTCGATGCTTCCGCGCCGAAAAAACGACTGCGCATGTCGTTATCGATCCCGAGCACGCGCCAGCCTTCACCCGCGAAATGTTTCACCGTCTCGGAGCCGATTAATCCGGCGGAACCGGTTACGATCATCGTAGCCATAGCCGCATTGGGAAGCTGGTGCCGTGCCGTTTGGTTAGGACGACTGCCCCAGAATCCAGGTCACCCTTCCGTTGACCGGCGCGACCTGCGCCGCGGGATATTTTTGGTCACCGCCCAAGACTTTTTCGAGCACCCCGACGTTCTTGTTTGCGTCGGCTAAAAAACAAATCTGACGCGCCTGGTTGATGAGCGGAAAGGTGAAGGTGATCCGCCAGGAATTAAATTTGGGCACGAAGTTAGCGACCACCTTGCGCGTTTTTTCCTCTAGCGCCGGTGTTCCCGGAAATAGCGAAGCGGTATGGCCGTCATCGCCCATCCCGAGCAAAAGCAGATCGTGCCGATAAATCATTTCTCCGGCTTGCCTCGCCAGCAGATCGAGCCCGTCCTGATATTCCTGGGCAGCGATCTGCGGCTCAATTTCACCGCGGATGCGAGCGACAGATTTTTCCGGCACGGAGGCTGGAAGGAAAAGAGATTCGCGCGCCATCCGGTAGTTGCTTTGCTCGTGATCGGGCGGGACAGCGCGCTCGTCTCCAAACGTGAAAAAAACGCGGTCCCACGGCAGGTCGCGGCCAATCCGGGCGAACTCGGCGTAAATCGGGCGCGGAGTGTTCCCGCCAGAAAGCGCGATCCGAAATTGATTGCGCTCGGCCAGGGCGACGCGCGCATGCTGAAAAATAAACCCGGCCGCGTCGCGAACGAAATTTTTTGACCGGACGATTTCGGGCGTCATCGATGCGCTCAAACTGCGCAGTGCGATAATCCGCGCTTTTCCAGATAGCGCTGGTGGTATTCTTCCGCCGGATAAAATTTTGGCGCGGGCTCGATCTGGGTCACAACCGGACGCGAAAAGCGGCCGCTCTTTTCCAGATTTGTTTTGGATTTTTCAGCCGCGTCACGCTGCTCAGGCGAACGATAAAAAATGACTGAGCGATACTGCGAGCCAACGTCGGGTCCCTGGCGATTGAGCGTGGTCGGATTGTGATTTGCCCAGAAAACTTCGAGCAATTCCGAATAACTCACCACGCTTGGATCGAATTCCACTTCCACCACTTCGGCGTGGCCGGTTTCATCCGTGCAAACATCCTCATAGGTCGGATTCTCTTTCGTGCCGCCCGCGTATCCGGCTGTTGCGTTCTTTACTCCGCGGGTATTTCGAAATGCAGCTTCGACTCCCCAAAAACATCCTGCCCCGAAAGTCGCTTTTTTTGTCGTCATCGGTTCACCATGAAACGAGAAGAGCAAGCGCGCAAATCATCAGGCCGCGCTGCTACATCGCCATTCCACCATCCACCGCGAGCACTTGGCCCGTAATAAATTTTGCCTCGGCTGAGGCGAGAAACGCAACCGCACTCGCGATATCTTCCGGCTGCCCCAATTTGCCGAGCGGAATTTTTTGCAGAATGGATTCACGCACCTGCTCGGAGAGCACATTGGTCATGTCCGTCTCGATCAGTCCCGGCGCGACCGCGTTCACCGTGATGCCGCGGCTCGCCAGCTCGCGCGCGAGAGATTTCGTTAGGCCGATCAAGCCCGCTTTGCTCGCCGCGTAATTCGCCTGACCCGCGTTGCCGGTCAGGCCGATGACCGAGCTGATGTTGATGATTCGGCCGCTTCGCTGCTTGACCATCGGGCGGAGCAAAGCCTGGACAAAATTAAACGCGCCTTTCAAATTCGTATTCAGCACCGTTTCCCAATCATCGAGCGACATTCGCATGCTCAGGCCGTCGCGGGTGACGCCGGCATTGTTGATCAAAATGTCGACGCGGCCAAAATCTTCCAGAATCGTTGCGCCAATTTTCTGCACCGCGGCATGATCGGAAACATCCACTGAGTAGGCTTTCGCCACGCCGCTTCGAGCGCGATTGATTTCGTCAGCAGTTTTTTGCGCGTTGGTTTCCGTCCGGCTGACCGAGGCGACCCGCGCGCCTTCTTCTGCCAGACGCAAGGCGATGGCATGCCCGATCCCCCGCCCCGCTCCGGTCACGACCGCAACCTGGTTTTCGAATTTCATGAAGTGGTCAATCTGAGCAGCGCGCGACGGCGGCTCAAATCAAAAGGTAAAGATATTCAGAAACGCGGCTTCGATCGCAAGCGCTTCCTGGATGTTGCGGCCAAGATGATCGCGCAATTCTTCCAGACGCCGGATCCGCCGCAAAATTTCCGAGTTTGATAATTTTTCCGCGATGACGCCGGTCGCTTTGGCAACGGAAGGAAATTCGCGCCGCTTCACTCCGGTGCTGGCCCGCAAGACGTCGGACCACCAGAGAAAGAGTGTTTCCACCAGGCGCGAACGCTGTCGCACATACTGGCTTTCGGTGAGCGCCTTAAAATAATCTTCGCGCTCGTCCAGCCAAACGCCGTCGGTCGTATTCTTGTAACGTGACTCATCCTGCTTCAAAGCAGCACCGTTTTCCGCCTGGATCGCTTCCCGAATTTGGGCGAGGAGACGCTGAAAGCCGCGGGCTAACCGATAAGCCTGCTGCACGCCTGTGGGCTCAGAAGTTGCGCAGGTGCCAAGCAGCTCCACCAATTCCGCCTCTTCCGCCGAAAGCGCGCCTGCTTCCTTCGCCGCCAAGGGCACTGCGATACAGCGAGAACGAATCGTGTCGGGCAGCGCTTCCGGCATTGCGCTTAACAAAAGCAAAAGCGAGTCGTTAGGCGGTTCCTCCAGCGTCTTGAGAAAAGCGTTGGCCGCCTGCGGCTGCAGCCGATCCGCCTCAGCCACGATGGCGACTTTGCGTTGTCCGTCGGCACTTCGCATCTGCAAGGCCCGCTCTAGTGTGCGCACCTGATCGATCACGATCCGGCGTGACTTCGATTCCGGTTCCGCCAGATAAACCCCGGGCGGTTGGTGTTGGAAAACGTCGGCAGCTCTCGCGCCGGTGACCAGATTGGAAAGATCAGAAACGAGGCCGCGCTTGCCGCTCCCAGCTGGCCCGGAAATCAAATAGGCATGCGCGAGACGGCCGCGTCCGTGAGCGCGGCTAAGATATTCGAGAGCGCCGGCAGGCGTGAAGGCCATCGATTACGAGGCGCGAACCGCGTCTCCTTTTTTTTCCAGCCCGCGCATTTGCGGGAAACGCGCCGTCACTTCATGCCAGATGTCGAGCTCGATCTCATCCGCAGTGCGCGAGCCCTCGAGCAGACGAATCCGCGCCGGCTCTCGCCGGGCCAACTCGCGATAACCTTCGCAGACTCGTTCGTAAAATTCGAGAGGCTCCTGTTCCATCCGGTCGGTCGCCTGAACCGGGCGCACTCGCCGCAACATGCGGGCCCGAGCGGCCGCAACATTCACATCGAGAACAAAAGTGAGGTCAGGTCTGTCCGGACCGACTGCAAATGCGTTGAGCATTTCGACGACGCGCGGCTCTAATTTTCGCGCCACGCCCTGATAGATCGTCGTCGAATCGAAGAAGCGATCGGAGATCACTACGGTGCCATTTGCCAGAGCCGGACGAATTATTTCGCGCACGAGCTGACTGCGGCTTGCCTCGAAAAGTAGCAGCTCGGTTTCGGCGGCCATGCCCGCGCTCTCCGGCGCGAACTGCAAGAGATCGCGAATTT
>DASXNS010000256.1:0-5963 GCA_036494865.1 Chthoniobacterales bacterium
GCTTTGATTTCGTCTCAGTGCCATCGAGGTCGAGCATGATGCGGTCAACCGTGAGTTGGTCGAGCGAGTCCACGCCGCGAAGTTTGGGAAGAATCTTTTGCGTGACGTTTGCGACGGCCTTGCTGACGCCTTTGCCGCCGAAACGTTTCTTGTCGCCGTCGCGCAATTCCCACGCTTCATGCTCGCCAGTGCTCGCGCCGCTCGGAACCGCCGCGCGCCCTATCGCGCCCGAGCGGAGATGGACATCGACTTCAATGGTGGGATTTCCGCGCGAATCCAAAATTTCGCGCGCGTTGATTTTCGCAATGCTGGTCGGCGCCATCAGATTGGGAGCCAATTACACAGCTTCGCCGCGACACGCAATGCTGTTTTAGAGGGCGAACCTTGAACCGGGCGCCGACATTCTCGCTGGCAATCTCGGACGCTGCGGATAATCTGACGGATGATTTTGCGATTCGGCGCGATCGCTTTTCTCGCTGCTGCCTCCATCGCGCTCGGCGCCGTCCCCGCGAGTCTGCCGCCGGAACGGCTCGCCAAAGCGATCAGGCTCGATTCGCTTACGATTCCGACGCCCGGCGAACTTTTCGCTGCGTTGGAAAAACCGGGAAAGATCGATTGGGCGGGCCAATATCGCGGTCCGATTCCGACGACCTATCAAAATCGAGCGCAGATCGCGCTCAATCTGGGTGGCCTCATCGCCGATGGTTTCATCGCAGTCGAAGCGCAGGACAGCCAACAGGTGAAAAATATCGGGACCGATATTATCAAACTCGCCAAGGCGCTGGGTGTGAGTGAAAACGTTCTTGGCCGCGGGAATAGCATCAACGAATTCGCCGAAAACGGTGAGTGGGATTCGTTGCAGGAAGAACTCGAGGCAACCCAGAACGAAGTGAAGTCTTCCATGCAAACCCATAGCGACCAGGATCTCGTCATCCTTGTCAGCCTGGGCGGCTGGATTCGCGGGACCCAGGTGGTGAGCGCGTCGGTCATAAAAAACTATGATGAACAAAGCGCGAAGGTGTTGCGCCAACCGGCGGTCGTTAATTTTATTCATGCGAAGTTGAACGACGTCTCGAGCGAACTGCGAGATGAACCGCTGGTGAAAAACGTGGAGGCACAGCTAACCGGAATCGAAAAGCTGGTGGCTTTCCCGTCCGGCAAAGCGCCGAGTCTCAATGAAGTGCGCAAGCTGAACCAGGCCGTAACCAAAACAATGGAAGAAATCCAAAAAAAGGTGGAGACGCAGTGAAGATGCACTGGCTGGTAGCCGCGGTTTGTTTGTTCTGGTGCGCTTTCGGCAGCGCTCTCTCCCTCGCCGCGGAAACGGATGAGGAAGTGCAGGCGCGCAAAAACGTTTTGGATCTGACCGGCGCTTTTTCAAACGACGGTTTCAAACTGCGCGATGGTCATTGGTCGGGCACGATCAAACCGCGCGAGCCGGCGCTGATCGCAGTTAATCTTTACGCCGGCAATCAATATTGGTTTTCGGCGGCCGCAGATTCGAAGGCGAAGAAAATCACAGTCGATCTTTACGATGAAAATGGACGGGCCCTCACCACCGAGACCTACAATTCAGGCGAGAAAGCGGCCGCTGGATTTTCACCGACGAACAGCGGGCAATATTTTGTTTCACTCGGCTTGATTGAAGGCGACCCGACGACTTTTTGCCTGGTCTATTCCTATAAATGAATTGGCGCAGCGCATGCTCATTTGAAAGCGTGCATTACTCTTCCATCACCGCTGGTGCTCTCCTTCTCACGGCAATTTTATCCGCGGGCTGCGCGAGCGACAAACCGAATGCGACCGGATCAAGCGCCGGAAAATTTTTCGCGGTCGCGTCGGATTCAACTCCATTTTTCCGTCATAGTCCGCAACAGGGCAGCGGCCCCGACCGGACTTTGCCGAGGGACACGCGACTGAAAATGATTCGTCCGTCGTTTGGTTACAGCAAAGTCGAGCTGGCCGATTCTCACGAGCAAGGCTACGTCGCGAGCGATGACATCAAACCGGCAGGATCGCTGGTCGCAGTTGCCACGATGCCCCCGCAGCCGAGTGCGAGTTTGCCTGCCAGCCAGTCCGCAGCCGAGCATTTCAAGATCGACTCGGCCGATCCGCGGCTCGTTCCACCGGCTGATCAATTGCCCGATTCGGAGCCTTCCCAAGCGCCGTTGCCCGGACAATAAAACACGCTCCACGGTTGCCGCCGACGCAGGCTGGATCAATCTTTCGGTCGTGATCGCTTGCGTTAAAGTTTTTTACGAGGGCAATGTCCAAGGTGTCGGCTTTCGCTATTCGGTTAGGCAACTAGCGAAGGGCTTCGAGATCACCGGTTCGATTCGGAATCTGCGCGACGGCCGGGTCGAGCTCCAGGCGAGCGGCGAAGAGGAAGAAGTGCGCGCTTTTCTCGAAGCGATTCTTCAGAGCGAGCTGCGCGCGCACATCAAAAAACATTCCGAGACGCCGCTGCCCAATGCGCCGGCCTTTCACGGCTTCGAAATTCGGCATGACTGAACCCGCTGTCTCCGTCACCGGCGTGACGAAAATTTTTCCCAGTCCGTTTAAACGGCGCTCGGTCGTGGCGGTGCGCGACCTGACCTTGCGCGTTGCTGCCGGACAGATTTACGGATTGCTCGGACCCAACGGTTCGGGCAAGAGCACGACGCTAAAGATCATTCTTGGTTTGGTCTCGCCGACGCGCGGCCGGACGGAGATTTTCGGTCGAGACAGCAATCTGGTGGAGAGCCGGGAAGCGGTTGGTTTCCTGCCCGAGAGTCCTTACTTTTACAAATATCTCACTGGCGAGGAGACGTTGCGTTTCTATGGGAAACTCTGCGGATTGCGCGGGGCGCGCTTGCGCGGCCGGGTGAACGAATTGCTCGAGCTCGTCGGCCTAACGAGTGCGCGCGACCGCCGCCTGGGCGGTTACTCCAAGGGGATGCTGCAACGGATTGGACTGGCGCAAGCGCTCGTCCAGGAGCCGAGATTGGTGGTGCTGGACGAACCGACCGCCGGGGTGGACCCGGCGGGCGCGCGGGAAATCCGCGATTTGATTCTCGATTTAAAACGGCGTGGCATCACCGTGTTGCTCTCGTCGCATTTGCTCGAGCAAGTACAGGAAATTTGCGATCGAGTGGGCATTCTCGCGGAAGGAATGTTGGTGCGCGAAGGCGCGCTGGAAGATCTGCTCACCATCGAGCATCAAACTAAGCTCGTCCTGGAAAATGCATCCACCGAGTTGGTCGGCGAAATGGAAATCCTAGCCGCAAAGTCGGGCGCGCGCGTCGTTAAACGGAGCCGGTCGCGAACTTCGCTGGAGCGTCTTTTTCTCGATGCTACCTCTTCGCAAAAACAGTCAGTTGAGGATCTTGAATGAGCAATTCCGCACATCGCGCATTTTCGCTCCACCGAATCCTAGCCATTACCGGCAACACGTTGACCGAGTTAACGCGCCTAAAAATTTTTTACGTCATCCTCCTCTTCGGCCTGGTCCTGATCGGCAATTCGATCTTTATGGCGCAGTTCACTTTCCAGCAGGAATTTCAAGTCCTGAAGGACCTCGCGCTCGGCGCGATGAGTCTTTTGACATCGCTCTTGGCCGTTCTCGCAACCGCGCGCCTGCTTCCGCAGGATATCGAGGATCGCACGATCTACACGATTCTGGCCAAGCCGGTGCCGCGGTTTGAATATCTCGTCGGAAAACTCGCCGGCGTCCTGCTCCTGCTGGCTCTCACTGTGATTACGATGGGGGCGCTCTTCTTCATCGTGCTTGGCCTGCGCGAACAGAGTGTATCGCGCGAAACGATGCGCCAGCTCAGCGGAGCGCCGGAGCAATTGGCTGAGGCGTTGCGGGCTGTGCGCGCATCCGCTTTCAATGTGAATCTGTTTGCCGCCATCGCCCTCATCTACCTGAAAGCCTCTTTGCTCGCATCGCTCACATTGTTCGTTTCGACTTTTGCCAGCACCAGCATCTTCACGACGATCGTGATGGTGTTCGTCTACTTCATCGGTCATCTCCAAGCAGTGGCACGCGAGTATTGGCTCCAAACCAAAGGCGCCGGTTTGATGACAAAATTATTTCTGGCCCTGGTCGCGCTTTTTTTTCCCGACCTCCAACTTTTCAATCTGGTGGATGACGTCGTGGCCGGTGCCGCTATCCCGCTGGCCCTTTTAGCGAAAACGCTTACGCTCGGCTCTTTTTACATCGTCTTTTATCTACTCCTCGCCTGCGCGGTTTTCTATCGTAAAGAATTATGATGCGCGCCTTTATTGTCTTTCTCGCGCTTGCACTTTTCGGCGCGGTAAAATTGCCGGTCGAGCACGCCATCTCGACCGCGGATCAAAACCAGCATTTTCGGGCGGTCGATTTTAACCTGAGCCTGCGCGAACAAATTGGTCAGCTCGGCTTCATCGCGGCCCTGAGCGGTTTCCGTTCGGTCGTGGCGGATTTTCTTTTTATTCAAGCGCACGTGGCTTGGGAGCGGACGGAATGGGGGCGGGTTCTCCTGCTTTTTCGCCAGGTGACGACGCTGCAGCCACGCGCCATTTTATTCTGGGACATGGCTGCGTGGCACATGGCGTGGAATGCCAGCGTGGCGGCTTTGAATAATCCGGCGCAGCCGCGCCTCGCACTTCGGGTCAAGGCGCAGCGGGAATATTTCCAGCTCGGCAAAGATTTTCTCGAGCGCGGAATCAAGAACAATCCCGAGCGCCCGCAACTCTACGAAGCCCTGGCCCGGCTTTACCGCGACAAATATGACGATCATCAGCATGCCGCTGAGTTTTTCGGCAGGGCTGCCGAACTCCCCGGGGCGCCGAATTACGATAAACGCTTTGCCGCTTACGAGCTTTCCTACTGCAAAGGCCGCGAGCGCGAGGCTTACGACCGACTGATTGCTCTTTATAACATGGGCGAAAAAGAACGGCTGCCGACTTTGCTCCGGCGCCTGGAGGATTTGGAAAACAAAATCCAGATTCCCTCCGAGCGGCGAATTCCCGATCAAGTACGCTGAGCACATCCACCCATGCGTTTCGCCATCATCAGCGACCTGCACGCCAATCTCGAAGCGACCGAAGCGGTCCTGGCCGATGCGCGCGAACGCGAATGCGCCCATTTTGTTTGTCTTGGCGACGTGGTCGGCTATAACGCGAATCCGCACGAATGCGTCGAGCTCGTGCAAAAATTGGAGTGCCCAGTCGTGAAGGGAAATCACGACGAACAAGCGTCGCTGGCGGAATCATCGCGCGGTTTTAATGCGCTGGCGGAGACGGCGATCAACTGGACACGCGCGCATTTGAGCGAGGAAGACAAGGAATGGCTTCGCCAGTTGCGGCTTACGCGACCGGTGCGCGATTTCACCATCGTCCACGCCACTCTCGATACCCCGGAACAGTGGGGCTACGTCTTCAACAATCTCGACGCGGGCGCGAGCTTCACCTACCAGCACACCAACGTTTGTTTTTTTGGGCACACCCATGTTCCGGGCGCTTTTGTCCGCGACGACGATGGTGTGAGGCGCGTGCAGGCCGATCAATTCATGATTGAAACGTCGAAAAAATATTTCATCAACGCCGGCAGTGTCGGTCAGCCGCGCGATGGCGATTGGCGCGCAGCTTATTGCATTTATCATGTCGAGAAAAATGTCGTCGAACAGCGGCGAGTGAAATACGACCTCCCAACCGCGCAGGCCAAAATCATTCAAGCCGGCTTGCCGCACTTGCTCGCGGATCGGCTCGAGCTCGGAAGGTAGGAATTTTCAGATGGTAGATTTCAGATTGCAGATTGATCGATGGCTTCTTCCAATCTGAAATTTGAAATCTGAAATCTGAAATCCAATCGATCCTGATTATCAAACCGAGCTCGCTGGGTGACATCGTCCACACCTTGCCAGCGGTTGCCGCAATCCGCGACGCCAACCCACGCGCTGAAATAACCTGGGTGATCAATCCCGAATGGGCGACGCTCC
>DASXNS010000257.1:0-2005 GCA_036494865.1 Chthoniobacterales bacterium
GCGAGTCCTACACCTACTCCCGCCGACCGCCGCTCTGGCCGCGTTCCCTGGCTTCGCCTTTGCTAACGATCATAAAAAACCACCGGGCGCTCTGGTGAGTTGGAAGGAAGTGCCGCCTGCCGTGCAGACGACGATTCAAACAAACGCAGCCGGCGGAAAAGTGGTGGAAGTGAATAAGCAAACCGGGAACACCGGTCTTTTCTACTTGGCGGAGGTGAAAGGAACCGACCGCAAATGGACGAAAGTCTATGTTTCCGATACAGGCACGTTGATGAAAGTCGAGCCCGATAACGCTCGCAATAAGCGCAAGCACAAACCAATTTTCGGAAGCAACTTGCCGGCCGCGCCTGGGGCCCATATTGACGAGCCGATGACGGGACTCGAACCCGTGACCTGCTGATTACGAATCAGCTGCTCTACCAGCTGAGCTACATCGGCCTGAATCGATCGGCGTGAAGATGACATCCGCTTGCCCGGCCGGCAAGAGCGGACGCCGGCGGCCGTCATCCGGGCAGCTGAAACGTCTGGCCGATCTCCCGCAACGCAATCCGCCGCGGCTCATTTTTTAAGGCCGCTTCGAATCGCTCGATCGGCTCACGGAAAGGTTCGGAGCTGAGCCGGAATGTTTGGTGATGCACCGGCACGATGTATTCGACGGCGGCTTGGTTGCACATCGCGACGACTTGCTCGGGCGTGGCATGCGACCGAATCCATGGATCGTAAGCGCCGATCGCCATGATCGCGAGATCGAACCGCCGCCCGTCATTCAATTGGGCGAAGCTGTCGGTTTGCGCAGTGTCGCCGCCGAAAACAATGCGCCGGTTGTTTCGCTCCAGAACATAACCGTTGTAGCCGCGAAAATAATCCCGGCGCAGGCGCGCGCCCCAATGCTGCACCCGAATCGCGCGGACTTTGAGCGCGGCATGGCCGTAATGAATTTCCGTTTCCTGATTCCAGCGCAGCTCCCTGATTTCGCGAAAGCGCGTCCAGCGAAGCAAATCGCTGGTGCTGTTCGCCGTGATCACCATTGCACTCGACGCGAGCCGATGAAGTGTGCGCAGATCGAAATGATCAAAGTGTGCGTGGGAAAGTAAGACTAGATCAATCCGCGGCAGCTCGCTCACTTCGAGAGCAGCCGCCGTCAGCCGCTTCGGCCCGATGGTAAATCCTGGCAGTCGAATTCCAATCCGCGGAAATAGGACCGGATCGGTCAAAATATTGACGCCGAAAAAATTGATCAGGACGGTGGAATGACCGAGCCACGCGAGAGTCAGTCGCGAGTCGTCCCATCCAGCGGGCTGCGGTCGCGCAAAGGCGGGCGCAATCGGTCGGGCTCTTTCGCTTGTCCATTCGCGCCAGAGATGGTTGAACCAGCGACGCGAACGAGATCGCCGGCGGGGAGAAATTGAATCTGCCATCCGGGACAATACGAAAGTCGAGATTGGATGGAACCGGTCATCTGCTAGATAGGAATTCGCGATGGATCGGCTGGAGGAAATTTTGCGGACGAAGCGGATGGAGATCGAGCGACTGCGCCCGCAGGCCGATGAACTCCGCAAAGCCGCGCTGGAACGAAACGATTTTCGCAGCTTCGCCTCCGCGCTTCAACGCGGCCCGAAACAACTCGCCCTCATTGCGGAAATCAAAAAGGCATCGCCTTCCGCCGGCGTGATTGTGGAAGCATTCGATCCTCTCGAGATCGCGAAAAATTATGCGCGCGCCGGCGTTGACGCGATCTCGGTCCTGACCGACAAAAAATTCTTCCAGGGCAATCTCGATTACTTGAAATCGATTCGCGCCGCGGTCAATCGGCCGTTGCTGCGAAAGGATTTTATTCTCGAGGAAATCCAAATCGCCGAATCGGCGGCGGCCGGTGCGGATGCAATTCTGCTGATCGTGCGCGCGCTTGCGCAGGAACAACTGGTTGCGCTGCTGGAAGCCGCGGAGACCTACCAGCTCGATGCGCTAGTGGAAGTGCACACGCTTGCGGAACTCGACCGCGCGC
>DASXNS010000258.1:0-2689 GCA_036494865.1 Chthoniobacterales bacterium
TGCCGATCGAACAATACGGATTGAAGTTAATGTCGATGGGATTTCTGCTCGATGACAGCTCACCGGCGATCTTGCGCGGGCCGATGGTAACGCGCTACACCCAGCAATTCCTGCGGCAGGTGGAATGGGGCGAACTCGATGTGCTCGTCCTCGATTTGCCGCCTGGCACCGGCGATATTCAACTTACCATCGTCCAAACCGTTGCTCTGGTGGGCGCGATTGTCGTAACCACGCCGCAAGAGGTGGCACTGATCGACGCGCGCAAGGCCGCAACCATGTTCGAGAAGGTAAACGTGTCCGTGCTCGGCTTAATCGAAAACATGAGCTACTTCGTTTCGCCGAGCGATCAGCGGCGGTACGAGATTTTTGGAAGCGGCGGCGGTGAACGCGAAGCAAAGCGATTGCGGGTGCCGTTGCTCGGACAAATCCCCATCGATATTGCGACGCGGGAAGCGGGTGATCGCGGAATGCCGATCGCAGTGGAGGATCCGAATTCGGTTGTTGGAGCAGAATTCAATCGGATCGCGCGCGAGTTGTTAGCAAAGTTGAATTAGCCGGCCGCCGAATCGGGACGCGGTTTTCGCATTTTCAATACCCAGGCCTTTGAAAGAGGGATTGGCGGGGCAGCAAGTTGTATTCAACCTGTTGATTCGCTGGCGCTTGTGAGAAGAGGTCAATAGGTATGGCCTGTGCTACGTCTATGATTAATGAGATTGACCAGAAGCCCAATTTCCTTTCTTATGAACAAAGACCTTCCCATGCGAGTTTTGGCAGAAGATCAGCCTCAGTTCGTTAAAAACTCCGTTCTTTACAAGGAATTTCTGGCGGAGCGCGAAGAGATTTTGAAGCACAAGTGGATCGAGAGCGAGAAGGCCGGAGCCGATATCGGTTTCGAAAAGGCGCTGCTCGATTGGATTGTTAGGCACCGTTCGAACTGGCGACAAAAACGCTTGAAGGAAGGCCGGGGTCCGGTGCAAGCTACGGCCTGATTATTTTCAGTTTCCTCCTTTAAGGCGATCCTGCGAGGTCGCGAAGGAAGGCATGAACGAAAAGAGGACAAATACTTCGTCGGATAGGTCCATCTTGGTGATGGACGCGGCCGCCATTCGACGCGCGCTGCGGCGAATCGCGCACGAAATCGTCGAGCGTAACCCCGATCTAAATCAAATCGTCCTCGCCGGTATTCCGTCGCGCGGAAATGAGATCGCGCGCCGCATTGCTACTACCATTTCCGCGATTGAGAAAGTTGCCGTCCCGGTTGGAACAATTGATGTGGCGATGCACCGCGACGATGTTGGGACGCGGACGGAACTGCCCGTCGTGCGCGCGTCCACTCTCCCACTTCCGCTGGAAAAACGCACGGTCATTATCGTTGACGACGTCCTTTTCACTGGCCGCACCGTCCGCGCGGCGATGGACGCAATTACGTCCTTTGGTCGGCCGGCGAAGATCCAGCTCGCCGTCCTAATCGATCGCGGCCATCGCGAATTGCCGATTCGGGCGGATTACGTCGGGAAAAATTTACCGACCGCACCGGACGAAAAAGTACGGTTGCGGCTGGGAGAAGAGGAGTCGAACGAAGGCGTTTGGCTGGTGAAAGAATGAGCGCGCCCGAATTTCAAGATCGGTACCGCCTCGGGAGTTCGGGTAGCGCACGCGTCCCGCGTGTTGGTTTCGGCGTCTCGCCGAAACAGTCTTTTCCAGACGATCCCATTCCGAGGAAAGTCCGGGAAAGCGAGACGCTTTCGCCAACACGCGGGACGCGCGCGCTACCCGGAGTTCTGGCGCGCCGGGCTTGCTTATGACTACCACGCGCTGGAACCGCAAAGATTTGCTCGGGCTGCGTGAATTATCAGCCGATGAAATCAACCTCGTCCTCGACACCGCCGATGCCTTCAAGCAAGTCGGCACACGCGAAATCAAAAAGGTACCGGCACTGCGCGGGAAAACGCTGGTAAATTTTTTTGTCGAACCAAGTACCCGCACCCGCACTTCCTTCGAGCTGGCGGCGTTTCGATTGAGCGCGGACGTGATTAATATCTCCGCCGCGACTTCGAGCTTGAGCAAAGGCGAGACCTTGAAAGACACCGCCAAGATTCTCGAAGCAAATCATGTCGATATTATTGTCCTGCGTCACAGTTCGGCGGGCGCGCCCCAATTCCTGGCGGAGCGTTTGCGCTCGAGTGTGATCAATGCCGGCGACGGTGCGCATGAACATCCCACCCAGGGTTTGCTCGACACCTATACCATTCGGGAAAAGAAAAAACGCATCGAAGGATTAAACGTTGCAATCATTGGCGACATTTTGTTTAGCCGGGTCGCGCGTTCCAACATTTTCGCGCTAACGAAGCTTGGGGCGCGCATCACTCTCGTCGGCCCCAGCACCCTGCTGCCGCGCGATTTCGAAAAACTAGGTGTCACCATTTCCTACGACATCGATGAGGTCTTGCCGACGGTGGATGTGGTCAATCTTTTGCGCATTCAACACGAACGGCAGCGCAAGGAATATTTTCCCGGCATCGGCGAATACATCAAGCTTTTCGGTTTAACCAAGGAGCGCGGGAAATTGTTGAAGCCCGATTGTTTGATCATGCATCCCGGGCCGATCAATCGCGGAGTGGAGATCGACAGCGAGCTGGCGGACGGAAATCAAAGCGTCATACTCGATCAAGTGACCAACGGTCTGGCT
>DASXNS010000259.1:0-4809 GCA_036494865.1 Chthoniobacterales bacterium
CCACACTCGCTCATCAACCGGATGGACGCGAAGGGCCTGGTCGATAAAGGACAAAAGGACGGGAGCGTGATGTTTCGTTGTGCGGTTAGCAGCACGGGTGAGATTCAAAAAACCTGGACCTATCGTGGAACCCCGGAATCCGAACTCCTCGCGCAGGAGCTGCTCAAATGCCTCACCCAAACTGTTTTCATTCCCGCCATTTTCAATCACCAGCCGGTCAGTGCTTTTTTTTATGGCACGGTTGTTTTTAGCATCGCCGAGGGGAAGCCGCGTTTGCGGATATTCGCGAACCAGGAGACGGCGGAGGTGGCAAAAGAGAACAACTTTGTCAGCCCTCAACCTTTTGTCGGCCCGGGATCAAATTTCGCGGGCATGCATTATCCTGATGAGTCCAAGGTCCCGGTCGCGGTGGAAGCTACGGTCGATTTGGCCCTGAAAATTGATGCGGAGGGAAATCTGAAGGAGATGAATGTCGTTGGGGAAGACCCGCCGCTCCTCGGCTTCGGACGCGCTGCTGAGGATGATTTCGGCAAGGCAAGATTCATTCCGGCGTTTCGCGATGGGAAACCGGTCTCGTGCAGCATCACTCTTCCGGTTTACTACGAACCGTAGAAGTTCCGCTCGATTTTTACTGGTCAGCTGGTCGTGACAAAAAAAACAGCGCAAAAATTGTCTTCCTCTTTTTTCCAGCGCGATCCGCTCGTCTGCGCGCGCGAACTCATCGGCACCGAGCTAGTCTGGCAAAAATGCTCCGGTCTGGTGGTGGAAGTGGAGGCGTACCTCACCTTCGGCGATGAGGCTTGTCACACCTTTACGCGTCCGAGCACCCGCGCCTTCGTCGAGCGCAATGCCCCGGGCGCCGTCTATATTTATATGAATTACGGTGTGCACTGGATGTTGAACGTCCTGGTGAAAGGGGCCGCCCGCACTGGACTGATTTTGATTCGCGCGCTCGAGCCGCGGCGTGGCATCGCCCTCATGAAAAAACGGCGCGGCGTGGCCGACACGCTACGTCTTTGCTCAGGCCCCGGGAAATTAGCCCAAGCGCTCGATATCACGAAGCGCCATCACGAAATGGATATTTGCGCGGACTCGCGCCACTACTTCACCCGCGAGAACGAAACCAAAAACGCAGTCGTGGCCGGCCCGCGCATTGGAATCAGCCGCGCCACTGATTTTCCCTGGCGCTTCACCCTCGCGGAAAGTCCATTCGTCAGCATTCCAGTTCGTTCGCCTAACAACTCCCGGCCATTGACCGCGGCGAAGAGAGCACTGACTTTCCACGCGCCATGAGCATCGCTAAAGCGCGCGTCCTTCTCGGCATGAGTGGCGGGGTCGATTCCAGCGTCGCCGGTTTTCTTTTGCGCGAACAGGGATACGACATCGTCGGCGTGACCATGAAAGTCTGGCCGCAGGATTGCATCTCTCGCGCAGCCGACAAGTGTTGCGGCCCGCAGGCAGTGGCGGATGCGCGCAGCGTGGCGCACTCGTTAGGTATTCCCCATTACGTGGTTGATGAGGCCGACCAATTCGAGCGGCTGGTGATCGATTATTTTTCGAGCGAATACCAGGCCGGCCGGACACCTAACCCCTGCGTGATGTGCAACGAGAAATTGAAGTTTGGGAATCTTTGGAAAAAAGCGGAAGCGCTCGGCTGCGATTATATCGCTACCGGCCATTACGCGATCATCGAGCATTATCGCGACCGCGCTGTTTTGCGCAAAGGCGTCGATTCGCGGAAAGATCAGTCCTATTTCCTTTTCAGTTTGCGCCAGCCGCAGCTCCGACGTGCGCTTACTCCACTCGGCGGCATGGAGAAACCTGCCATTCGCGAGATTGCCCGCTCGTTAGGCCTGAAGGTCGCAGATAAA
The DNA here is from genome assembly GCA_036494865.1 of Chthoniobacterales bacterium. GTDB lineage: Bacteria > Verrucomicrobiota > Verrucomicrobiia > Chthoniobacterales > UBA10450 > AV80. The sequence continues at coordinate 1,872 of DASXNS010000259.1, forward strand.
GTCGATAGCCAGGAAATTTGTTTCGTGCCGGGAAACGATTACAAGTCCTTTCTCCGCTCTCATCTGGAAGCTGAGGAATTTCACCCCGGCGGAATCTACGATCTTGGTGGGAATTTCCTGGCTGCGCATTCCGGCATTGAATTTTTCACCATCGGTCAGCGCAAAGGACTTCCCGGCGGCTTCGCTCAGCCGCGTTATGTGGTGGATCTCGATCCCGAAACAAATCGCGTCATTGTCGGGGGCGCGGACGATTTGGTTGCGGACGATTTTGAAATCGATCGCGTGAACTGGATTAGGGACGCCGATTCGGACGAACCAATCGAAGTCACCGTGAAAATCCGCTATAGCCACCCGGGAACGCCGGCAACGCTCACCCCACTCCCTGGGGCTCGCGCGCGGATTCAATTGCATCAACCGCAAAAAGCGGTCACGCCGGGGCAGGCGGCGGTCGTGTATGACGGAGATGTCGTCTTGGGCGGCGGCTGGATTTGTCGCGCGGCGGCGCGACAGTTGGCCTAACGAATGAGCGACGAAACTCTGCTCGCCCTCAGCACGTTTCCCGACCCCGACACCGCCCGCCGAATCGCTACAGAATTAGTGACCGGAAAGCTCGCCGCCTGCGCCAACATTCTTCCGGCGGTCGAATCAATTTATCGCTGGGAGGGGAAAATGGAGAGCGCCAGCGAAACCCTGGTATTTTTCAAAACGACCGCCGCCCGTTACTCGGCCTTTCAGGATAAACTGAAGTCGTTGCATCCATACGATGTGCCGGAAATTATTTCTGTCCGCCTCGAGGACGGTCTTCCGGAATATTTGCGTTGGGTCGGCGAAAGTTGCGGCTAATTCCGGCAGCTAGCGAGAATCGTCTTCGCTCGTCTGCGGCGGCGGGACGTTTCGAAATTCGCGGTGACGAATTTTTCCGCCCGCATAGGCAATGTAACCGCCTGCGCCCAGTGAAACGAATCCCCAAATCAGGGTCGCAATTGTCAACCAGCGGACGCTCTTCGGCCATTTCTTCGGCACAAAAATCGCCGCGGCGCAAAGAACCGCGAGCGCATAGAAAGCGTAAATCAAATTGTCGGCGCGATGGGCGTGTGCTTTGAGCCACGCCTGGCCATCGACATCCGCCATTGCCGAGACGCGATCTTCAGCCGCCTCGCCATACTGCGCCGCCGGCCAGGCCGAAGCCGCGCAGGCGAAAACAAGAATGAGCGCGGTCGTTCGTCCGCCTGGGGTTCCGAGATACATCGCCGCAATTAATCCGAGCAGGGAGACACCCAATCCGTAAACCGGCAACGGATTGATCAGCACGTGCAGGTATTCGGGTTGCTGCAGATCGCGCAGAAGCGCTTCGATCATAAAACCGGGCGGCGTTCTTGCGAAACCAGTTTGATCGCGGCGACGGGCGGATATTTCGTCCAATCAGGCGCGCAAAAATGCCACCACTCCGTCCGCAATCCATAAAAACCGCCATGGCCCATTGCGCGTTGGAGCAAATTCAGATTCGCGCGGACGGTGAGGTTTGTGCCCTGATACGCGATGAGTGCGGCTGGCGTAAAATTATCGAAATCTGTCGGCATCGGAACATCGCGGCCGTATCGATCGACCAGCGTCACATCCACCGCCACCCCGCGCGTGTGCAGGGAACCGACCCCATCAGCCGGATCAGCGACATACGAGTTATTGCGGGTCGCCTGCCAGAGTTGCTCCTGAGCATTTTTTGGCCGGTAGGCGTCCCAGATTTTCAGGCCGTATCCTTTTTCGCGGAGATAATTTTGGGAGACGATCAAACGTTGTGCCACACTTGCACGAACCAGCGCAGGCATTCCGGGCGGATAGAGCGGCCGGCCCAGAACGTTATTTGCGCTTGCGTAGCGCAAGTCGATTAGGATTGTCGGGTCAATTTTTTTTATATCGACGAATTCCCGTTCGATCGGAAGCGGTTCGGCGCCGAACGCGATTGCTGCGAAGGAGCAAGCCGCGACCGGCGTGAGAGCAACGAAGAAGTGAAAAATCCGCGAGAGCATGGTGCAGCGCAAGGTAAGGCCAGCGATGACAGGAGCGTCTCAGTTCCCGGCCAAGGCGGGCGCGGCGTCTGTCTTTGCGATACGTTGCAAAAGAAGTCGAGCACTATTCTCGGGAACATCGAAACGCAGCTGAAGATTCGCGCCTTGGGCTTCGATGTCCGGTGATTGCAGGTAGAGAAGCGAATTGGAATCCTGCATGCGAAGCCAGCGTTGCGGCTCATTCCGGATCCGGTCGACCAGGCTGTTCGCTTCCTGAGACGATTTCAATTTCAAAAAAAGGCGCGCCCGCACCGGATTTTGCAAGCTAAGCGACAGACCGAGCAGTTGTGTTGCGTCGAGTAGTTCGCTGCTAAAGATCGGGTGAAACATACGCGCGAGTTTTGGTGGATCGCGCGAGATGAGGCGGAGCGCGCTCCCTTGGTTGAGGGCCTGAAAGCGATCGAACAATTGGCCGCTAATTTTCAAATCCGGCTCAATCCCGAGACGCACTCGCGCCAGCTCCTCCACCTCCGGCTCCGAACCGATCGCGAGAGTTTTGGGTCCCACCCGCGCGAGGGCGAAATCAGAACGCGACCAGAGTGGCAGACCGCTGATCGATTTGCGTTCGAACCCTTTCTCTTTCTCGATCGCGCGGACGAAACGAGAAACATCTCCGCGCGCTTCCAGCAAAACAAACTCCCGCGTCGTTCCAGTCTCCGTCGTGGTCATTGCGCGGGTCACGCGCTCGGCATCGCGCGACAAATTCATCACCGGTATGCGCTGTGCGCTGCCATTTAGGCCGGACCAGATATTTTGCCATTCGATCGATTGCTCTTTGCGCCAGCGTTTGGGCAAATCGTCCCGCTCAAATTGCTCGGTGTTGACGGAGAGAATTGCTTCCGTTTCCTGCGGCAACCACTCCCGTTTCGAGG
>DASXNS010000260.1:0-10471 GCA_036494865.1 Chthoniobacterales bacterium
CGCTCCAATCTTTCTGATCTCGGGCAACGTCCGGGTTTTGGCGCGCAGCTGGATAAGATCGACGCCGCCATCAATCATTTCCGCGGCGATCCGTTCAACATCTAAGATATCGATATAACTTAGATCTAATATACCGTAGAACTGACAATGACTTAGATCTGCCGCTGTCAATGGCGCGACTCTTCGTGCAACCGGGTGGGGGTTGGCTTCAGCTCGAACTCATTTGAGCTCATCAACCGCTCGACAAAACCGGTGTCGTAGGTCCCGTTGCGAAATTCGGTGTTCCGCATGATCGCGCTGTGAAATGGCACCGTCGTCTTGATACCGGTGATATAATACTCGTCGAGTGCGCGCCGCATTCGCGCGATCGCTGACGCGCGGGTGGCGCCAACCGTGATGAGCTTTGCGATCATCGAATCGTAATACGGCGGAACCACATAGCCGGTATAAGCATGCGAATCGATCCGGACCCCGCGACCACCGGGCGCGTAATAAAATGCGATTCGCCCTGGCGAAGGCTGAAAATTCTTCTCCGGATCTTCCGCGTTGATCCGGCACTGGATGGCGTGAAGCCGCGGCGTGGCGTGGGCGACGTGGCTGGAAAGCCGTTCGCCGGCCGCGATCAGGATTTGTTCCTTCACCAGATCGCAGCCGTAAACTTCCTCGGTGATCGTGTGCTCCACCTGGATTCGCGTGTTCATCTCGATGAAGTAATAATGCCCATCGTTATCGACCAGAAACTCCACCGTGCCGGCGTTTCGATAACCGACTGATTCGGCCAGCTTGACCGCGGCGTGACCCATTTTCTTGCGCAATGCCGGCGTAAGCAAAGGCGAGGGACATTCCTCAATCACCTTTTGATTGCGGCGCTGAATCGAACAATCGCGTTCGCCCAAATGAATCGTGCGCCCGTGCGAATCGGCCATGATCTGGAATTCGATGTGATGCGGATTGATGATCAGCTTTTCGATATAGACCGCGCCGTTTCCGAAAGCCTTTTCCGCTTCCATTTGCGCGCTGGCAAAAGCGAGACCGAGACTCGCCTCGTTATGCGCCGTCCGCATTCCGCGCCCGCCGCCACCGGCGACCGCTTTGATCATGAGCGGATAACCGATTTTGCGCGCGACCTTCAATGCTTGTTCCTCAGTCTCGACAATCCCATCGCTCCCGGGCGTGATCGATACGCCCGCTTTACGCGCGCAGGCGCGGGCGGAATTTTTGTCGCCCATCGCGTGCATCGCGCTGGCGGGTGGCCCGATGAATTTGATTTTGCAGCTGTCGCACACCTCAGCGAAGTGCGCGTTCTCGGCCAGAAAACCGTAGCCCGGGTGGATCGCGTCCACGTCGCCGACTTCGGCCGCGCTCATGATCCGGTCGATCTTCAAATAACTGTCGGAGCTGGGAGCGGCGCCGATGCAGATCGCTTCGTCGGCTAACTGGACGTGGAGCGAATCGACATCGGCCTCGGAGTAAACGGCGAGAGTGCGAATGCCGAGCTCTTTGCACGCCCGAATAATGCGGAGCGCGATTTCGCCCCGATTCGCGATTAAAATTTTCTCGAACATCAGTTGAGAGCTTTTACTTGAACAGTCGAGCGAGCGGCGATTCAGAGCAGTCCGATTGGAACTCGTGCGATCACTTCAACGCTCAACTTTCGACACTCAACTATTTCACCCGAAAAAGCACCTGGCCGAATTGCACCGGTTTTCCATTTTCGGCCACGACTTCGGCGATGACACCTTTGGCTTCCGCCTTGATCTCGTTCATCACTTTCATCGCTTCGATGATGCAAACCACGCTTTCTTCGCTCACCTCTTTGCCGACGTCGACGAAGGGAGGCACGTCGGGCCCACCCGCTCGGTAAAATGTTCCCACCATCGGAGAAATGATGTCTTTGAGCGCAGTGCCTTGCGGAGTTTCAGACGGGGCCGGTGTTGCAGCGGGAGCCGCACTCGGCCCTGGCGCCGGGGAAATCGCGGGGGCGACTGGCGGCGCGCTAAAAACCGTCTGCTCACCCGCGCCCTTTTGTAACTTGAGCTTGAAACCGTCCTTCTCCATCTCGAAGACCGACAAGTCGTTCTTCTTCATCAAATCGATTACGGCTTTGATGTCTTTAAGTTCCAAAGTGGCTCCCTGGTCGAGACTGGGCGTTTAGGTAAAGCGGTTTTCCCCGCGCGGTCAAGTAAACAGGGCGCGCGCTGCTCCGTTAATTCGATTCGTGCACGATTTTTCCGTCGCGCATTTCCAGACGCCGCGACGCCGCCCGCGCAACTTCGTCGCTGTGGGTGACGACGATCAGCGTGGTCAGACGATCGGCGGCGATTTTTTCCAGCAGCTGCATCACGGTCGCAGCCGAGCGCGAATCGAGATTTCCAGTCGGCTCGTCAGCAATGAGCAAAGCAGGCTGATGAACCAAAGCGCGCGCGATCGCCGTTCGTTGTTGTTCGCCGCCGCTCAGTTGATGAACGAAGTGATCCGCTCGCTCGGTCAGGCCGACGAGCGCAAGCAACTTCGCCGCTCTCGCTTCACTCTCTTGCGGCGAAACGCCTTGAAGAAGAAGCGGGAAGCTAACGTTCTCCAGCACGTTCAATGTCGGCAGAAGATTGAAAAATTGAAAAACGAGCCCGAGCCGGCGGCGGCGATATTCAGTGAGCGCAGCATCATCCGCGACATGGAGGGCGAGGCCATCCACAAAAATTTCTCCCGCCGTCGGATACTCCAGACCGGCGAGAATATGAAGAAGGGTGCTCTTGCCGCAGCCGCTCGGGCCGCTCACCGCCACAGATTCGTGCCGCGCGATCTCCAGGGAGATACCGTCCAGCGCGTGCACCGCTCGCTCGCCGCTCTTATAATGACGGGTGACATTCCGGAGCGAGATCAAGGAAGTTTTATCCGCCAGAGAACCGGAGCGCGCAAACCGCGGCGGGGATTTTTCGATCGTAGCGGAGGAGGACGATTTTATCGTCGTGGAAAAACCGCCCTTCCTTCTGATTCATCCGACGCGGCCTGACGGTACTCGAACACTTTGGGGGGAATTAAAACACCTGCTTGCCTTTGAGATCGCGAATGGCGGGCAGGTTTCGATCGTTAACCGGCTTGATCGCGAGACGAGCGGGCTGGTGTTGGTGGCAAAGAGCGCGCAAGCGGCACGGCGCTTTGGATTGCTGATGCAAAAACAGCGGATCGCCAAGGAGTATCGCGCGATCGTCTGGGGCTGGCCCGAATGGGAAGTCACGTCGGTGGAGGCACCACTCGTTAGGCAAGGTCTGCACGATCCGTCAGCGATTTGGTTGAAACAGGCGATCCATCCCGCGGGGGCGCCGGCGCGCACAGATTTTTTTGTCGAAGCGCGCTTTACCCGCGGCGCAGTGGAGCGCTTTAGCGTCGTGCGAGCTGTCCCACGAACTGGACGGACGCATCAAATCCGGGTGCATTTTGCCTCGTTAGGGCACGCCATTGTCGGCGACAAAATTTACGGGCCCGACGAAAAACTTTATTTGCAATTCATCCGCACAGGCTGGACAGCGGAGCTGGAAAATCGCCTGCTCCTCCCGCGGCAAGCGCTGCATTCGAGCTCGCTCGAAATCAACGGCGAAATATGGACGAGCCCATTACCGCTCGATCTCCGCAATTTCGTTTCAGGGAAAAACGCGGCACGCTGATAGGCGAGTTGATCGGCCGAAGAGCGATCGACGGCAGCAAGAAAAACGCTATCATCCCGAGCCGCGCCGCCGACGATTTCCCGCTAATCTTTCGTCACTACTTTGATGTCCGCGAGCTTGATCGTCTTGCCGTTGAAATTGTGTTCGGTCGCTAACTTCAAGCCACCGAACGATTGATACTTTTCCCAGGTCGCCTGCATTCCCTCGCCGGTTTTCGGCGTGTAATCCCAGGCGCGCGGCAGCTTGGTCTGCGGATCGAGATAGAAAACGTACTGATCGCCCGGAGTCAGACCGACCTGAGCGAAGCTGAGATGGACCGTTTCGCAAGGCGCGCCATTGAGATCTTTTGTTCCGGAAGCATCGACCTTCACTCCGGCGTCGCGAATTTTCAGCGGCGCGAGAAGCCAATAGGAATCGTTGACCCAGCGGTCATAGGCGGTCTTTCCCTCGCCATCTTTCGCCGGCGCGTTGAGATTAACAGTCACGTCGTGAGCGACGCCCTGCTTGTCTTTCCATTTCACTTGGTCCGTACCCGCGGGAACATCCCAAATGTGTTGCGCCTGGAAAAGCGCCTTCCCTTCCTGCTCAACCGCAAAGGTGAAACGCAGCTCCTTCACCTTGTCCCAATTTTCGCCCCCGCTCGCTTTCCAAAGATCGGTCGCGAGTTGCTTCCCTTTGTCGGCTGAATCCTCGGCTGCCGGTGCTGCCACAACCGCGATGGCAAACAGCGAAACGATGAACGCGATAGGGTGTTTCATGGAGTAAGCGTGGCAGAGTGCGGCCCAATTGCAATTGAGCGGACTCGCAATATCGTAGCGCGCCTTCATGAAAAACTTCCGGCTCCTCCTCGCGTTTTTCTTTTTTCTTCTTTGCGTTTCGCCCGCGAAGGCCGGGATCGATCGCATCTCCACCCATTTCACCCCAGACGCGCCCAGCTTTGAACTCTCGACCGAGACCGCTTACCTCTGCGGTTTCATCGGCAATCCGAACAGTTATGAGATCGCATCTCAATTCATCACTGCGCGCTGGCGCTTCGGACCGGTTTACACCGATGGATGGCTGCGCGGTTATAATCAGTTCTACGTCCTCGCGATGGCGGAGCCGATTTTGCGGGGCCCGGAAAATTACTACTGCGGGATATCGGTCGGGCTCCGTTACAATTTTCTCCACCCGGGCAGCCGCTTCACGCCCTATATTTCCGGCGGAGTCGGCCTAGGATGGATCGACAGCCACGCGCAGGTGTTCGGCGCGCAGGGCCAGGATTTTACTTTTAACATCCTGACTGCGGTCGGAGTGGCCTACCAAATAAACGATCATTGGAAAGCGACCGCCGGCGCGCTTTACCAGCATCTCTCCAACGGCGGACAAACCGATCCGAACCCGAGTCTCAATCTGATCGGACCGCAGATCGGACTGACCTATTCTTTCTAGGTGGGCAGCCGTTCATGAGCGCGCCGGCGGAAAATGTTCTGGTCGTTAGGCGAACTCTTTTTGATCAGCTGGGCAACTTTCACGGATTGAATTTCGAGCCGGAAAAATATTTGCGCGCGTTGCTCTCACGCGGGAACAATTTTTTTATCCCCCGCGACCAGGCCGAGAACGACCCGGCTTACAAACAAATAATTCCCTACGCGTTGATCGTGCACGGCGATTCGATTTTGCATTATGTGCGCGGAAAGAAAGCGGGCGAGCAACGGCTGGTCGCGAAAGGATCGATCGGCATCGGCGGGCATTTGAACGACACGGACGAGTCTCTTTTTGCCTGGGATGAAACTGCCTACTGCGCCGGCGTTGAACGCGAGATAAATGAAGAGATCAGGATCGGAAGTGCCTTCCAGGATCGCATCGTCGCGCTCTTGAATGACGACACCACTGAAGTCGGCCGCGTCCATCTCGGCATCGTCCACATTTTTCGATTGGCGCAGCCGAAGGTGCAGAAGCGCGAGGCGATGATCACCGAGATGGCGTTTCTGAAAAAGGACGAGCTGTTGAGTCGTCGCGAAAATCTGGAGAGCTGGTCGCAGCTTTGCGTCGATGCAATTGACCGATTACTGAACTAAACCTTCAGTCCTCAGCGTTTCGATTTTCGCTTCGGCTTCGATTTTAGCTCCGGCGCCGGCGTCGGTGTTGGAGTGGCAACCGGCGTCGGTGTTGGTGTTGGTGTCGGTGTCGGCGGCGGAGTCCAGGTTAAGTTGATCATGTCCACCCGCCACACCGTCATCCCGCGCGAAATGCCCAGATCCATGTAGGCCGACGTCGTCGGATATTTCAATTCCGCACGAAAAGTCCCTTTCGGATCGAAAAAATACGAGCTGAAATACATCGACCCGGTGAGTTCGATCGGTTGAGCGGGCGTCCCGAGTTCGCGGAGTCGATCTATCAATCGATCGCGCCACGACTTGAGGTAGGAGACCTGCGCCTCGGGACTGAGGTGAACGTGAAGATATTTTTCGTCGTAATTGAGCGCGACTCGCTTGATCACGTCATTCGCAAACGCGCGGCCATTCCTCTCCGCATCTCGTCGCGATGAATATAACCACCAAACGATTCCGCCCAGCAGAAGGAGCACGATCACGAGAAGAGCGATGCCGCCTTCTCCTTTGATGCGTCCAGTGCGTGCCAGCTTCATTTAAAAGCCGAAACCAGTCCCTTTGATTACATTGCCGTCGCGAATCAGCGCGCCGTGTTTTTGCATTCCGGTGTAAGCGCCGAATCGGTTCCGCGAATTTACTTTGAATTCGACGAGGTAGCCGTAAAGCCGTTTTCCATTCGGGCCCGGCAGATCAGCCGGCTTGGGTGCGCCGGTCCACTCTATCTGCGCGCTCTTGGGATCGACCAATTTCGTCTCCAGCCACTTCGTAATGATTTCCTGATAAGCTTTAGGGTAATCACCATAAACCGCAGGATCGCCGGCGAGTTCTATCTCCGTTGTCTGGGCGCTGGCCTGAATCGCAGAGGCAATCCCGAGCAAGACAAAAAACGTGAGCGCTTTCATTCCGCCGAGACTAACGAGCCGTCTCCAAGAAGTCGAGAGACGCTTTAAATAAAAACTAGGGACGTTCGTCGATCGGCACGACTTTTTTTCCGACCGGTTCGCCCACATATTCGCTCAACGGCCGATAAAGCCGGTTGTCCGCCAGCTGTTCCAGCACCTGCGCGCACCAGCCGGAGCAGCGAGCAATGGCGAAAATCGGCGTAAACAAATCAGTCGGGATACCTAACGAGTAATAGACTGTGGCCGAATAAAAGTCGACGTTCGCGTTCAAGTTCTTCTTTTCTTTCATCAGCTGCGCGATCCGTTCCGACATCCGGATCCATTTCGGATCGCCCAGCTTCTCGCTCAACTTGATTGCCATCGCGCGCAAATGCGGAGCGCGCGGGTCGAGTGTTTTATAAACGCGATGGCCGATTCCCATGATCTTCTTTTTCTGCGCCAACTGCTTCTCGATGTATGCGTCCACGTTCTCTTCGCTCCCGATTTCCTCCAGCATATGAATCACGCCTTCGTTCGCACCGCCGTGCAGCGGACCCTTCAGCGTTCCGATCGCCGCAGTGATGGCCGAATAAAAATCGGTTAGGGTTGAAATCGTCACCCGGGCGCTGAAGGTCGACGCGTTCATGCCGTGATCCGCGTGCAGGACGAATGCGACGTCGAGAGTGTCGCTCGCTTCTTTCGACTGCGGCTCTCCGCACATCAGATACAGAAAATGTTCCGCCTCGGTCAGATCTTCGCGCACCGGCGGCAGCGATTTTCCATTTCGGGCCCGATGAAAATAGGCCGCGATGACACCGATTTTGGCCGTAATGGAAATGGCCCGGCGCCGGTTAATTTCCAGGGTGGCTTCCTTCGCCATGTCGGCGTCAAAAAGCCCGAGCATGGAAATCGCTGTTCGCATTACATCCATCGGCTCTGCCTCGCGCGGAGCGGATTTCACAAAATCAATCACCGGCTGAGGCAACTGACGTTGCGCTCGCAACTCGCGAACAAACGCATCCAGCTCACTGCGGTTCGGCAGTTTGTTGTGCCAGAGAAGATAAACGACTTCTTTGTAGGTGACCTTGCCTGCGAGCTCGTTGATATCGTAGCCGCAATAAATGAGCTGGCCTTTGTCGCCGATGACGTCGCTCAATCGAGTCGAGTTCGCGACTACGCCTTCCAGTCCTCGGGAAACAGTCATGCCTTTCCTTTCATCCGCGCGATCAATGTCTCCGCCATTGTCGCCGGTGTTTCGGCCACGGCAATCCCAGCCGCTTTCAGCGCCGCGATTTTTCCCGCGGCGGTTCCTTTGCCGCCGGAGACGATCGCGCCCGCGTGACCCATCCGCCGTCCGGCCGGCGCGGTCGCGCCTGCGATAAATGCGGCGACCGGCTTCCGGCAATTTTGCTTGATCCATTCCGCGGCTTCTTCTTCCGCACTTCCGCCGATCTCGCCGATCAAGATCATCGAATCGGTTTGCGGATCGTCATTGAAAAGTTTCACCGCATCGAGATGCGACATTCCGTTGATCGGATCGCCGCCAATGCCGATGCAGGTCGATTGCCCGTGCCCACGCGAAGTCAATTGCCAGACCGCTTCATAAGTGAGCGTGCCCGAGCGCGAGATCACACCGACGCTCCCCGCCTTGTGAATGTATCCGGGCATGATGCCGATCTTGCACGCCCCCGGGGTGATAATGCCAGGGCAATTCGGCCCGATCAGGCGCGCCGGCTTCCCGGCCATCTGCGCTTTCACCCGCATCATGTCCATCACCGGAATCCCTTCTGTGATGCAAATGACAAGCCCCACTCCCGCGTCAACCGCTTCCAAAATTCCGTCGGCCGCTCCAGCCGCCGGCACGAAAATCACCGAAACATTGCAGCCCGTTTCCTGTCGCGCTTCCCAAACCGTATCGAAGACCGGCACCTTCCCGTCGAACTTTTGCCCACCTTTCCCGGGCGTCACGCCCGCGACCACATTCGTCCCGTACTCCATGCAACTGCGCGCGTGAAATCCGCCGGCGCTGCCGGTAATTCCCTGCACGACGAGCCGCGTGTTTTTATCGACGAGAACGGCCATGCGCTATTTTCGTTTGTGCACCACTAGTTTGTTGCCGTCGGGATCGCGAAATTGCGCCATCCAACAGACCGGCGTCTCGGTTTTGTCCATGTCGAAAATCACACCGCGCTCTTTTAGCTTCGCGATCGTCGCGTCGATGTCGTCCACTTCAAACGCAACCGTGGTTCCATCGCGCGACGGCTGCCAGGCCGGGTGAGAACCGACCCCGATCGTCGTCGCGCCGAGATCGTATTCCACCCACGCGCCGCCCATCGCGGTCGTGCTCGGTTTCAGCTCCAGCGTTTCCTGATAAAATTTCCGCGCTCGCTCGCTGTCGGAAACCGCAATGGCAATGAAAGCAACTTCTTTGATCATGACGCTTTTAATTTATGGATGATTAATTTGTTCCCGTCCGGATCCTGCACGATCGCCATGTGACAAACGGGCGATTCGAACGGCTCCCACGCGAATTTCACATTCGCTTTTTTCAGCTCCGCAATCGCTTCATCGAAATTCTCCATCTCGAGCGCCGCGCCCATCCCTTGATCGGATGGCCTCCAGGTATCGCTGATATTGGCAATGCAAAGCGTGTCCTTGCCGATGCCGTATTCGATCCACTTGCCTTCCATAAACCGGCCGATTTCCCTCAAGCCCAGTACGCCCTCGTAAAATTCTCTGGCCCGTTCCATGTCCGTCACTGGAATGGCCACAAAACCGATTTCATTGATTTTCATTTTCCTCCTGCCGCCTTCACCACCTTCTGCGCCGCGTCGCCCAGATCATCGGCCGCGATGACGGCCAATCCAGATTCCGCGATTAGTTTTTTGCCCGCCTCGACATTGGTGCCTTCCAGCCTAACGACCAGTGGCACGGGCAGCTTCACAGTTTTCACCGCGTTAATAATTCCCTGCGCAATCACATCGCACTTCATGATGCCGCCAAAAATATTGACCAGGATCGCTTCCACTTTCTCGTCCGATGCGAGGATCTTGAAGGCTTCCGTCACCTGCTCCTCCGTCGCACCGCCGCCGACATCGAGAAAGTTCGCCGGGCTGCCGCCGTAAAATTTGATGATGTCCATCGTCGCCATCGCGAGTCCGGCGCCGTTGACCAGACAGGCGATATTTCCATCGAGCCCGATGTAGTTGAGGCCGTGCTTCGATGCTTCCACTTCCCGCGGATCCTCTTCCGCGATGTCGCGCAAGGCCGCGAGTTCCGGATGGCGATAGAGCGCGTTGTCATCGAAATTGAATTTCGCATCGAGCGCCAGCACATCGCCCCTCGGGGTCACCACGAGCGGATTCACTTCCACCATCGAGCAATCGCAGGCCATGAAAGTGCGAAACAAACCGTCGAATAATTTCGCCGCTGCTTTGAGTTGCGCTGATTCAAAGCCAAGTTGTTTCGCGAGCTTGCGCGTTTGATAGGCTTGCAATCCCGCGAGCGGATCGATTTTCTGGCGCAGAATTTTATCGGGCGATTTCTCCGCGACGGTTTCGATTTCGACGCCGCCTTCCGTGCTCGCGACGATGATCGGCCCAGCCGTTGCGCGATCGAGCAGGATCGCAAAATAATTCTCCCGCGCGATCTCCGCGGATTCTGCCACCAGCACTTTATTGACGACGCGGCCGGCCGGACCGGTCTGATGCGTCACCAAAGTTTGCCCGAGCATTTTTGCGGCGATGTCGCGCACTTCCGCCGGCGATTTGCACAAATGCACTCCGCCTTTGAATCCATTTGCGAACGTCCCTTTCCCTCGGCCGCCCGCGTGAAT
>DASXNS010000261.1:0-7761 GCA_036494865.1 Chthoniobacterales bacterium
CGCGAAACTTTCCGTCAACGTCGTGACGGTGAAGCGGGATATGAAACCGAAGGACTTGGTTTTGCCAGGGGACGTCCAGGCATTTCAGGAAACGATTATTTACCCTCGGGTGAACGGCTACCTGGGGACTTGGAAGGTCGATATCGGCGATGACGTCAAGCAAGGTCAATCACTCGCTGAAATCGAAACGCCCGAGATCGATCAGCAACTTGCGCAAGCGAAAGCAAATTACGATTTGGCGGATGCGACGGCGGCGCGCTGGCGGGAAATGGCCGTGAAAAAAGTGGTGTCCGATCAGGAACGCGACGAAAAAGAGACGGCCAAACGAACGGCCCAAGCCAATCTTGAACAGTTACAAAAGACGCAAGCCTTCAAGGAAATCTCCGCGCCTTTCACTGGCAAAATCACCGCGCGCCGGGTCGATATCGGCGCGCTCGTCTCGCCGACAACGCCGCTTTTCGGAATCGCGCAGAGTGATCCGCTGCGGGTTTACGTTTATGTGCCGCAAACGGACGCGCCTTCGATCAAGGAAGGTCTGTCGGCGAAGATATTAGTGCAGGAACGTCCCGACGAGGATTTCGAAGGCACGGTGATGCGCACGGCCGGCGCGCTCGATTCTTCATCACGCACCATGCAGGTTGAGGTGCAGGTCCCAAATCATGAGGGAAAACTTTTCGCCGGCATGTACGCGCAAGTGAAATTCTCGTTGCCGGAAGCGCACGCGCCGATCGTGATTCCGGACAACGCAGTCACGTTTCGCACCGAGGGTCCGCAAGTCGCCACGGTCACGGACGGGAACAAGATTCATTGGCAAACCGTCCAGGTCGGCCGCGACTTCGGCACGAAGATCGAGGTGCTCGATGGCTTGAAGGAGAATGCGAAAGCGGTTCTGAATCCAACTGACGATTTGCAGGAATCGCTCCAGGTGGAGGTGAAACCGGAGAAGCCAAAAGGCCAGGGCGGCGAGGCTGCAAAATGATTGCACTAGCAAATAACTGGGCAAACCGAAACCAGTTCGATATGCGAATGTAATGCGAGGTGAGACGATGATGGCGCTGCTCTCCAAATGGCCGCTCATTCGGCAAATCCGCGAACGCCGCGACGGAACCGGTTTGGAATCGATGTCGGACAAAACGCGCGCGATGCATGCCCGGACAGATGACGCGAAAGTGGCGCGCTCGATCTGTCCGTACTGCGGCGTCGGCTGCGGACAATTAATTTATCACAAAGATGGAAAGCTGATTTCGATCGAAGGCGATCCCGCGAGTCCGATCAGCCAGGGAAATCTTTGCCCGAAAGGGGCGGCCTCTTATCAGCTGCTCACGCACGGTCGGCGGGAGACGAAAATGAAATATCGCGCGCCGAACGCAAAAGAGTGGACCGAAATTTCACTCGATCGCGCGATGGAGATGGTGGCGGATCGCGTTTGGGAATCGCGCAAGCGCACGTTCGTGCACAAGAAAGACGGCGCGACGATCAATCACACGACTGGGATCTGTCATCTCGGCGGCGCGACCCTCGATAACGAAGAAAATTATCTGATCCGAAAGCTATTCACTCTTGGCCTGGGGATGGTGTGCATATCCAACCAGGCGCGGATATGACATAGCAGCACGGTGCCCGGTCTGGGCACCTCCTTCGGGCGGGGCGGAGCTACGACCGCGCAACAAGATCTCGCTAACGCCGATTGCATTTTAATCGAGGGCTCGTCGATGGCCGAGGCGCATCCGGTGGGTTTCCGCTGGGTGATGAAAGCGAAGGAGCGCGGCGCGACCATCATTCATGTCGATCCGAGATTTTCGCGCACAAGCGCGCTGGCCGATATCTGGGTGCCGATGCGCGCCGGCGGCGACATCGCGTTTCTGGGTGGACTCGTTAGGCACATCATCGAGAACAATCTTTTCTTCCGCGATTACGTCGTTCACTTCACGAACGCCTCCTGCATTCTGCGCGAGGATTTTCGCGACGCGGAAGAAGGCGCCACCGGCTTTTTCTCCGGCTGGAACGAGGAGAAACGGAGCTACGCGAAGGAAACTTGGGAATATGAAGGCGATCCTGAACTCAGTTTTCCGAAGCGCGATCTGACCTTGCAAAATCCGCGTTGCGTTTTCCAAACGCTCCGTCGCCACTTTGCTCGCTACACGCCCGAGATGGTGGAGAAGATTTGCGGAATTTCGCCGGTGCTCTTTCACAAAGTTGCGGACGCGCTGGTCGACGCATCGGGTCCGGATAAGACGGCCGCAATTTGTTACGCGCTCGGCTGGACGCAGCATTCGAAGGGCGTGCAGATCATTCGGACCGCCTCGATGTTGCAATTGTTGTTAGGCAACATCGGCCGGCCCGGCGGCGGAATCCTCGCGCTACGCGGTCACGCTTCAATTCAGGGATCGACCGACATTCCGACACTCTACGATATTTTACCCGGTTACCTCCCGATGCCGCGCGGTGATGGCAGCGAGGAGACGTTGCGCGAGTACCTCGACCATCAGACCAAGCCAACCGGTCTCTGGTATAATTTTCCGTCCTACTTCATCAGCTTGCTGAAGGCCTACTACGGCAAGAACGCCACCGCTGAAAACGACTTCGGTTACAATTGGGTCCCGAAGATCACCGCCAACCATTCCTTCTTTGAATACCTCTACGACATGGCCGACGGCAAAATGGAGGGAATGTTTTTGATGGGACAAAATCCGGCTGTGGCTGCGGCCAACTCGCGCTTACAACGCACCGCGCTCTCGAAGTTAAAATGGCTGGTCGTGCGCGACATGGTTGAAATCGAAGCGGCCACATTCTGGCGTGATTCGCCTGAGATCGAGCGCGGCGAATTGAAGACGGAAGAGATTGGAACCGAAGTATTCTTTTTTCCCGCCGCTGGTCACGCTGAAAAAGAAGGCGCATTCACGAACACGCAACGTCTGTTGCAATGGCGCGAAAAAGCGGTCGAACCGCCAGGCGACGCGCGTTCCGAATCGTGGTTCATGCATCAGCTTGCTTTGCGTGTTATCGCCAAAGCCAGGCGATCGGGCAACCCGCTCGACGAACCATTGCGCGCGCTCGATTGGTGGTATCCGGAAGACGAGCACGGCGAACCGAAAATGGAGGCCGTCCTCGCGGAGATCAACGGTTGGCAGACCAATGTGCAACCGAACGCCGACGGCGTTGTCTCCGGCGTCGATCGCGAAGGCAATCCACATCACGGTCCGCAACTGGATGGATATCCGCAGCTCAAAGCCGACGGTTCAACCGCGAGCGGCGGCTGGATTTATTCCGGCGTTCTTGGGCCGGACAAGATTAACAAAGCCAATTCGCGAGACGCGAAAAATTATCTTGGCCACGGCTGGGGCTTCGCCTGGCCCGGCAATCGCCGGATCATTTACAATCGCGCCAGTGCGACTCCGGCGGGCGACCCGTGGAGCGAGCGCAAGAAATTGGTCTGGTGGGATCGCGCCCAAAACAAATGGACTGGCATCGATCACCCGGATTTCCCCGTCGAAAAATCTCCGGAGTTTCGTCCGGCCGGAAATGAAAGTGGTCTGGACGCGATTCCTGGCGACGCTGCATTTATCCTCCATGAAGATGGTCTGGGTTGGCTTCACGTTGCCAAAGGTTTGCAGGACGGACCGATCCCGACGCACTACGAACCGATCGAGTCGCCGGTCCACAACGCGCTTTACTCGCGCGACACAAACCCAGTCCTCAACTGGTTCACCCGCGAAAACAATCGGTTCGCGCCGCCCGGCGACACCCGCTTCCCGTTTGTGCTGACGACGTATCGCCTGACGGAACATCACACCGCCGGCGGGATGTCGCGTTTCCTCAGCCATCTTGCGGAGTTGCAGCCGGAATTGTTCGCCGAAATTTCTTCCGAGCTCGCGGCTGAGCTGAAGATCGGCAACGGCGATTACATTTCCATCGTCAGTTTGCGGGGAGCTATTGAGTCGCGCGCTCTCGTGAGCCGGCGGATTCGTCCGATTCATCTTAACGGAAAAACCGTCCATCAAATCGCGATCCCATTTCATTTCGGTTCGGCCGGACCGGTGCGCGGTGACGCCGCCAACGATCTCATTCCTATTTCCGGTGAGCCGAATGTCACGATCATGGAAGCCAAGGCGTGCGCTTGCAATATTGTGCCGGGCCGATTGCCGCGCGGGCCCGGGTTCGAAGATTGGCTGAAAAAATATGGACACCAGGGCGGCCCGATGATTTTACATCCCGAACAGCCGCCGCCTGAGAAATCGGCCAGCGCCGAAATTCCAGGAGATCACGGCCAACACGGAAAGAGCGAATGATCGGCGAAGGAATTCAGAGCACGAATCAGAGAAAACATTCCTACGTGCAGGAAAACGTCGAGGTCGGATTTTTCACCGACCCTACGGTTTGCATCGGCTGCAAAGCTTGCGAAGTCGCATGCAAAGAATGGAACGAAGTGCCGGACGACGGGTTCAATTGGTCGGGAAATTCTTACGATAACACCGGCCATCTCGGCGCCTCGACCTGGCGGCACGTTTTGTTTCTCGAACAGGATCGGCCAAAAGGAAATCAGATCGCTGGCACGATGTCGTTAGGCGAGGAGGATCCGTTTCGCTGGATTTTTCTCTCCGACGTTTGCAAGCATTGTGAGGAAGCCGGCTGTCTCGAAGCGTGTCCTACCGGCTCGATCGTACGGACGGAAGTCGGCTCCGTGCTCGTGCAGAATGATGTCTGCAACGGCTGCGGCTATTGCGTTGTGTCGTGTCCCTTCGGCGTGATCGATCGGCGGCCAAAACCGCTCCCGAATCACGGCGGCGCATTCAAGTGCACGTTTTGTTACGATCGACAAAAGAGCGGGCTCGTTCCCGCGTGCGCAAAAGTTTGTCCCACTGAATCGATCGTCTTCGGCCGGCTCGACGATTTGCGCGCGCGCGGCGCGGAGCGCGTCCAGCAATTGAAACAGAGTGGGTATGACGACGCGCAGCTTTACGATCCGACCGAAACATCCGTGCGCGGGATTCACGCTTTCTTTTTGATTCTCGGCGAACCGGAAGCGTACGGACTCCCGCCGAAACCGCAGGTGCCGACGATTTATCTTAAGTCCGCCTGGACCTCTGCGATTCTGACCGCAATCGGAGCGCTCATCGCCGTCTTCGCCGCATTTTTCTTCTATGCCTGACGAAAAACGTCTCGAGAGATTGCGCGAAGAAGCGTGGGAAAAGGGAGTGGTCGCGGGCCGCGGAGTCGATGTCGCCGGCGGTCCCATTCCGCGAAAGCCCGGTTACTACGGCGAAGCAGTCGTTAGGCCACCGGTTTGGACATGGGAAATTCCGTTTTATTTTTTTGTCGGCGGGCTTTCGGGAATGGCGGCGGCGATCGCACTGGTCGCGGCCCTTCTCCACCACGCTGATCTCGCTCGCAGCGCAATGTGCCTGGCCGCCATCGGCGCGATTGTTTCGCCGATCCTGCTTGTCATGGATCTGGGCCGTCCGCGCTTATTTCTCAACATGCTGCGCGTGTTCAAATATCAGTCCCCGATGTCGGTTGGCGCTTGGATTCTTTTTGTTTTCGGCAGTTGCGCTGTTCCCGGCTCGATCGTGCTGGAGCTTTACGCGCGTCACGCTTTCGGCGGGGGCTTCGATCAAGTTTTCAAGCTGGGCGCCGGCCTTCTCGTCGCTGGTTCGGCGTTCTCGGGAATTTTTCTCGCCACTTACACCGGCGTGCTTATCGGCGCGACCGCGATCCCGGCGTGGTTTCTCCATCGCCGGTTGTTGCCGATTCATTTTGGAACTGCGGGGTTGGGATCGGCCGCCGCCTTGCTCGAGTTACTCGGTCACCGCATTGCGCCGATCAACGCGCTCGGATTTCTCGCCGCTGCGATCGAATCGGCACTTTGGCTCTGGCTCGAGATCGACCGGCACGGCGCCGCCGATCGCGCATTGCACGAAGCGCGTTCGGGCTGGCTCATCCGCGGCGGCGAAATCTTGAGCGGACCACTCGCGCTTTTGCTGCGCGGTTGTGCGCTGGTCCCGCTCGCCGCGATCTCATTTCTTCTCGGCGCGCTGATTAGTCGCTTCGGATGGATTGAAGCCGGTCGCGTCAGCGGGAACGATCCCGAAGCTGTCTTTGCCTCCCAGCGCTGATTTATCTTTCCTTTGGCATTGTTAACGGGGGAGGATTCGCTTGTCTTCTACGCGGCGAGTTACTCCTTCCCGATCGAGCCGCTCAAGGAACGGCACCATCACGCGCCGCGAACTGCCGATCGATTGGCGCAGCTCTCCAACCGTAGCCGGTCCGCGCCGGCGAATAAATTCCACAACAGCATCGCGCATTTTCTCAAACGCACTCTTGGCTAACACCACCTCCTGGGCGATCTCGATCGCTTCGCCGGTTTCGCATAGGAATTGCAACGCCTGTCGCGAGGGCGCATCCGGCGCCAGTTCTTTTCGCGCGGGTGGATCGAAGGGTTTGTTCGCAAGGAGGCGTCGAAGATTTGCGCCAGCCATTTGCATCTGCGATGGCAACGCAGGCTGATGCTCCTGGCGTTTGATGGCGTCACCAACGCGGGCGGCGCCCTGTCGAGACAAGTCTGCCACGAGCGCATCGAACATCGGTCCCGATTCCTTCGCGAATAAATGGCGGAGCCGCGCAAGATCGAGCCCAACCTGATGCGGATACGCTTTGTGTTCCGCATCGATCGCGGCGAACGCAATTTCGCGTGCGTTTTTCCACCAGTTCGCGTCAGCGGCGAAATCATCGCGCAGAAAAATCTTCCCGGCCGCGGCAAGCGAGCGAAGCGCTGCGGAAACCTCGGCGGCAGAAAAATGCGACTTCTGCAGGAAGGCCGATGTGTTAGCGAAATGATCGCGCGCGAGTTGAGTTTCGATGAGGGTGGGAAGGTTCAGAGCGATGGCGGCTCGTTGCTCCAAGAAACGTTTTTGTGCTGACGTGCGGAAGCGTTTCGCAGTTGCGTCAGCATCGAGAATGATTCCGCCCGCGAGCGTGTGCTGCGCTGACGCGTCGCGCACAACGATACGGTCGCCTAGGAATGCGACGATTGGTGCTTCAAGGCGCAGCTCGGCCAACACAGAGCGCCCCGCGCCTAACGACCTGCCATCCTTAAAAAATACGCGCGCCGCAACACTCCCGCTGCCGTGATGAATGTGCGCGTAGGCTCCATATCGAAGTTGGGGCGCCGAAGAGGGCAAGCGAGGCGAACGAGCAAGAACAAGATCCACGATTGAAGTCGCGTTTCCCAGCTCGGGCAGTGTGATCACGTCGCCGCGGCCGACGCCGCGATCCGATGAGCGGCGCGCGATGGATAAATCCGGAAGGTTCAGCGCGGCGCGCGTGCCCGGCACGATCTCCTGCAATTGCTGGTTGTGAGTTTGCAACGAACGAATCCGCGCCGGGAGATTTGCGGGCTGGAGGATAACAGAATCACCGCGAGAAAATTTACCGCCACTTAACGTGCCGGTAGCCACGGTGCCAACACCGCGCAATGAAAAGGCGCGATCGACAAACAGCCGCGGCTTACCGAGATCGCGCTGCGGCTCGAGGGTTGAAAACTCCCGGGCGAGCTGCGTTCGTAATTCATCCAAGCCCAGGCCGGTTGCGGCGGAGGTTTTTACGATAGGTGCTTCGGCAAATGGCGACTCCGCAAGCTGTGCGCGCAGATCGATCTCAGCGCTTTCAGCGGACTTCACCAAGTCGGTCTTGGTGAGTGCGACGACGATTCGCTGCACACCAAAATAAATAAGGATTTGCAGATGTTCTTCGGTCTGTCGCATC
>DASXNS010000262.1:0-2783 GCA_036494865.1 Chthoniobacterales bacterium
AAGCCAGTGGTGAAAGAGTTTGAGCCTGCGGTTGAAAAAGAGCCGGCGCCCAGATCGGAAGAAAAAGGAGAAACGAAAATTGACGAAGTCAGACTCTTCTAAGGCGGCCGCTCCGCGATTGCTCGATGGAATCGCCTCGCCGGCGGACATAAAGGCTTTGCGCGAACAGGACTTGCCGCAGCTCGCCCAGGAAGTGCGCGATGAGCTGGTGAAAGTTTTGTCGCAAACCGGCGGCCACCTCGGGCCGAACCTTGGCGTGGTCGAGCTAACGATTGCATTGCATCGTGTCTTCGACACTCCTCGAGACCGGTTCGTTTTCGATGTAAGCCACCAGGGTTACGTCCACAAAATGTTCACCGGCCGGCTCGATCGCATCGGCACGATGCGGCAGTATCAGGGTCTGAACGGCTTTCTCCTGCGGACGGAGAGCGAGCATGATTGCTACGGCGCGGGTCACGCGGGCACTGCTCTTTCCGCCGGCCTGGGAATGGCGGTCGGGCGCGATTTGCGCGGTGGAAATGAGCACGTCGTAGTGGTGGCGGGCGATGCGGCCTTCACTTGCGGAATCAGTTATGAAGCGCTCAACAATGCGAAATCGCAAACGCGCCGCTTCATCGTGGTGCTGAACGACAATGAATGGTCGATCGCAAAAAATGTCGGGGCGATTGCCAGTTATCTGAACAACCTCGTGGCCAATCCGACCTACGCGGGCTTGCATGATAAAGCGCGCCGCTTCATCGAAGCGATCGCGGGGCGCAGCGCAGTCGAGTTCGCGCACAAAGTGGAAGAGGGCGTGAAAAATCTACTGCTCCCGAGTGTGATTTTCGAGGAGCTGGGATTGCGTTACTACGGCCCGATCGACGGCCACGACATTCCGCTCCTGACAAAAACTTTCGAGTTTCTCAAAAGCCAGGATGAGCCCGTGCTGCTCCACATTTTGACGAAGAAAGGGAAAGGCTACGAACCGGCCATCGCGAAGCCGGATAAATTTCACGGGCTGGGAAAATTTGCGCCCGACACCGGCGAAACGGTGGCGGCGGGAACGCCCACTTATTCCGAGCTGATGGGCAAGACGCTGGCGAAGTTCGCCGATTCGAACCAAAAGATCGTCGCCATCACCGCCGCGATGCCGAGCGGGACCGGGCTCGGATTTTTCCAGGCCCAACATCCGACGCGCTACTTCGACGTGGGGATCGCGGAGGAACATGCGGCGCTTTTCGCCTGCGGTCTCGCCACTCAAGGATTGAAGCCATTCCTGACGATCTATTCCACCTTCATGCAGCGCGCGTACGACATGATCATCCACGACATCGCGCTCCAGAATTTGAACGTGGCGCTGTGCATGGATCGCGCCGGGCTGAGCGGCGATGATGGCCCGACGCATCACGGACTTTTCGACATCGGTTATCTGCGGCACATCCCCAATTTCATTCACATGCAGCCTAAGGATGAAGATGAATTCATCGACATGCTCTGGACGATGGCCAATTACACAGCGGGCCCCATCGCGATCCGTTATCCGCGCGGGGCCGGCACCGGCGCGGTGCCGAAAGCGACGCCGAGATTGCTCGAGATCGGTAAAGCCGAAGTAGTGCAACACGGGCGCGAAGTCGCGATTTTCGGATTGGGAAACATGTTCGAGATCGCGCAGCAAGCGGCGAAGAAATTAGAGGAGAAGGGAATTTCGGTGGCGCTGATCAATCCGCGCTGGATCAAACCGCTGGACACCGGAACGCTGGAGTTTTTCGCGCGAAGCGTGGACGTAATCTGCACGATCGAGGACCACGTCTTGCACAATGGCTTTGGCTGCGCAGTGATGGAGCATCTTCATTCCCAGATGATCAACACGCCGGTCGTTCGCATCGGCTGGCCCGACCAATTCGTCGAGCACGGGACGATCCCGATTCTCCGCCAGAAACACGGCATCACCGCCGATTCGCTCGTGGAAAAAGTCCTGCCGCTCCTAAAGCGAAAAGAAGCGAAGACACAGTCCAGCGCGGCGTGAGGGTCGAGCAAGCGAGCAGCGCTCCCTCGCGGGCGGAGAGATGAGCGCGATCGAGACTTCGGGCCTGACGAAAATCTATCGGACGTATCGCAAGGAAAGCGGTCTGGCCGGATCGCTCAAAGGACTCGTTAGGCGAAAATATCAGGAAACTCGCGCGGCCGACGATGTCACTTTCAAAATAGAGGAAGGCGAACTGGTCGGGTTCCTCGGCCCGAATGGCGCGGGCAAAACGACGGTGTTGAAGATGTTATCGGGACTTCTCAATCCCAGCTCGGGCGAAGCGCGCGTGCTTGGGTTTGTCCCTTGGGAACGAAGCAACCAGTTGAAGCGGCAATTTAGCCTGGTGATGGGACAGAAAAATGCGCTCTGGTGGGATCTGCCCGCGCAGGAGTCGCTCGAGCTCAATCGCGCCATCTACGGAATCGAGCGCGGCCGTTTCCAGAAAGTCGTGGGCGGCCTTAGCGAACTGCTCGACGTGCAGGACAAGATGAACGTGATGGTGCGCGAGCTCTCGTTAGGCGAACGAATGAAGATGGAATTGATCTCGGCGCTGATTCACGAGCCGCGGGTCCTTTTTCTGGATGAACCGACGATCGGCCTCGATGTCGTGAGCCAGAAACGCGTCCGCGAATTTCTCCGCCTCTACAATTCCGAGCATCGGATCGTGACGATGCTGACCAGCCATTACATGCAGGACATCGAGGAACTCTGCGATCGGGTGATCATCATCGATCACGGCAAGATTTTCTTCGACGGCCCGCTCAATTCCATCATCGAT